>JBJFAQ010000098.1:0-5350 GCA_051887995.1 Eubacteriales bacterium | reverse complement strand
AAAACGTACCCGTGAACTCAGCACGGTGTCAAAATCATTGCCTGAAGTATTATACCAAGCCATAATATTCACCTCACATTCTGCCTTCGATGCCCTTGATTTTATCGCGTAGCTCGGCGGCTTTTTCAAAGTTTTCGTTTGAAATGGCTTCTTTCAGCTCTTTTTTCAGACTTTTAAGCTGGTTTTCCTCCTCGTGCTTTGCCTTGAAGCGCGCGGGAGCTCTGCCGCTGTGTTTTGCATTTCCGTGAATCGAGCGGATAGTCGGTTCAAGCTCCTCAGAAAACGTTCTGTAACAATCCGGGCAGCCTGCCTTTCCGCGGCGGCGAAAATCGTCTAGAGTTGCGCCGCAGCTCGGGCATTTTTTCTCTTCGGAAAGCTGCATCGTATGCTCCGGAATGCCAAATAGGCTTCCGAACAAGCTGTCATGCAGCGCGGTAAAGGGAGACGCAAAACCGAAGGTGTCGAAAAGAGCGTCCGGTTTCGGAAGCTCTCCTCTGCTCTGAAGCTCGTCCGCACAGTCCTGACAGAGAGCATAGCTTCTTTTCTTTCCGTTTATATTTTCTTCATAAAAAAGAGTGGCATTATTTTTTTTGCATTTTTCGCATAACATAATTCATAACTTCCTTTCGTATGTTTATTTTAACCCATAAGGGTAAGTATAATATGTCGGAATATGTCCGCGCGTACATTTTCTCTTGCTTCGGCAGGTACGCCCGAAAGCGCAGCACCTGACAGCGAGCTTGATATAATCGAATATTCACGCTCCGAAATTATATTGTTTCCGAACAGATTCTGAAGGTACGCTTCCGCCTCCCTTTCTCCGATCTTATCTCCGATCGCATAAAAGAAGTGCATAAGGTATTCGCTTTTGTGCATCTGCTTTCGCACGATGCGTATGCATCCGCCGCCTCCGCGCCTGCTTTCAATAATATATCCTCTCTCCGGCGTAAAGCGCGATGTAATTACATAACTTATCTGGCTCGGAACACATCCGAGCTTATTTGCCATTTCGTTTCTTTGGAGTTCAAGAGAACCGCCTCCTTCGTCAAGCATTTGCTCAATCAGCTTTGCAATATTGTCTGCAAGCATTACGTTTTCACCTCGCTTTTTGCTTTCCTTTATCTTGTGCATATAGTATATCCCGAAAGTCAAAGAAAGTCAAAGTCAAGCAAAGTCAAAAACAAAGAGCAAAAAGTGATTACAGCCGATTATTTCAAAATATCATGCTATTACCTTGTTTTTTCAAACTTTTTTGACCTTTATTGACTTTCGTTATTGTTTTCCCGCAAAAGAATTACATACCATACCGTTGTCACGCCCGGATATATCGGAATTTGTCTTTCTGTGCGTGTTCTGTATCCTTTTGCGGAAACCTCAAGGTCTGTATAAACGCCTTCTTTTTCCGACTTAATTTCGATTGTCGGCGCAAACCCGTCGCGAAAGGTGTATTTTTTGCATGCGTACTTCCCTTTTGTACATACTTCCGCATTTTCGAGCGGGAGTATTCCGTTTGCCGTAGTTACCCTTACAAGAAGTCTTCCGAATTTTTCCTCCTTCATATTTTCACCGCCTTCCGATATAATCATATGAAAGAAAAAAATAAAAGTTCTTGTCAAAAGTCCGCAAAAGACTTGACTATTTTAAGAAAAGATGATATAATTCCATATGTTGTGCGCCGGTGTGATGGAATTGGCAGACGTACGGGACTCAAAATCCCGCGGTGGCGACACCGTGCGGGTTCGACCCCCGCCACCGGCACCAAAAAGCAAAATAAAGGAAACAAAGCCGTCAAAAACCCCGATTTTATCGGGGTTTTTGACATTACGTGCGGCAAATTTTGCTCTGACGGAAAAACAGGAGTCTTTTGTTTTATATATCGGATCTATAGTCTGACTTGAGATTTTTTAATTCCATCTGTCATACCGATTATGGAACATCTTCATTTCCGCAAAATTCCATAAAACAAAGCCCCGATCTGCTTTTTCGGCACATTTATTTCATAAAACAAATTCGTACTTGCAAACATGGAATCGAATTTTCCGTGTTTGCAAGTATTTTTCATATTTGCGTATTTACAAGAAGCGAAAAGGCTATTAGAATCGTATTAGAATTCAGCATTACAAAAGTCCGAATAAATCTATCTGAGGGAGGGAGAATAAAAATGCTACAAACAAAATCTTGTACATTTACAAGTGAATATTCTGAAATAAAAGGCTTCCAGAAACACAAAACAGTTACATATTCAGCTGAGATTGTTCCAAAAGGTATACTCCTATCTGTCAAACAGGTGAGCGGTTCTGAAATATATACTGAATCCTGCATATGTTCATCTGAATCTTTTGACAAGGCAAAAGCCTTTATGAAATACATAAGTGAAAACAGTATAGGAATCGGCTGTTGGTATGACATTCTTCATGACATGGAGATGCAGTATACGGTTGTATAAAGAAAGTTACAGAGACTGTTTTTTTTATATTATCTGATTCCCCCCTCAAAAACCGAAAACATCTTTATTTTTTTAAGACGTCCGGCTGTGTCTTTAAACTCCATTACTGCACTTAGGGGAAACCGATAATTAAAGCCCGGCTGCCCGTATAAAGATATGCCCGGCTCGAAAAAAGCACTTCATTTGAAGTGCTTTTTTGCTCTTTATCTTTTTTCAAAAAAATATGGGTTTTAAAAGTCAAGAAAAAAACAAATTCAAACATTTTTTTCATTTTGTTTACGCAGTCTTTTATTTTATGTGATAAAATTTTAAAAATTTATTATATGGATTTTATTCTTAATGCATTTCACGGCAACTTAAACTGTAATAATGTCCTTAAAACGGGTAATATCTTAGTACAGAAAGCCGTCGGAAGCATAAACTTAACGGATTTATTTCAAGCTGCGGCTTGGCTTCAGACACCCAAGGAAAGGAGCATCATTCTCTACCTATGAATGAAAAGTTAAAAGAAAAAATAAAAGAGTCGCTGTCAAGTGTTCTTCCTATTACAATGATTGTCCTGATACTGAGCATTACTCTTGTACCTATGGAAATCGGCACTCTTGCGCTTTTCCTTGCGGGTGCGGTGCTGCTTATTGTCGGCATGGGCTTTTTTCAGCTCGGTGCAGAGATGGCAATGACCCCGCTCGGACGAGGAATAGGAGTCAAACTGACAAAAAACAAAAAAATAATTCTCGTACTTGCCGTATGCTTCCTTATGGGTGTAATCATTACAATAGCAGAGCCGGATCTTCAGGTTTTGGCAAATCAGGTGGCGTCAATCCCCAACATGGTGCTAATCTGCACGGTTGCAGTAGGCGTGGGTATCTTTCTCATGCTTGCCTTTCTCCGTATTTATTTCAAATTCCGCATGGCAACAGTGCTTACCATTTTATACATAATTGTTTTTGCGTGCTCCTTCTTTGCTCCCGCGGAGTTCATTCCGGTTGCTTTTGATTCGGGCGGCGTTACAACAGGTCCCATGACGGTTCCGTTTATCATGACGCTCGGCGTCGGTCTTTGTGCAATCAGAAGCGACAAGGAAAGTTCAAATGACAGCTTCGGTTTCATTGCCCTTTGCAGTGTGGGACCTATTCTCATGGTTTTGCTTCTCGGTATTTTCTATAATCCGACCGAAGCCTCATACAATGCATCGGAGCTTACGCACATTACCTCCACAAGTGAGGTGGCGCGGGAATTTATCGTGTTTCTTCCTCACTATCTAAAGGACGTCGCCGTAAGCATTATGCCGGTTATATGTGTATTCATCGTATTTCAGCTTTTGACAAAAACATACCGCAAACGACAAATTATCCGTATGATTATCGGTATTGCATATACAATGATAGGTCTTACGCTCTTTCTTACCGGAGTCAATGTCGGATTTGCTCCGGTCGGCAACCTGCTTGGCAGTTCGCTTGCCTCCGGTGCATATAAATGGCTGCTTATTCCAATCGGAGCGCTTGTCGGTTATTTCATTGTAAAAGCCGAACCTGCCGTTCAGGTGCTTAATAACCAGGTCGAGGAAATTACAGGCGGAATGATTTCTCACCGCATGATGAACATTACCCTTTCCATCGGCGTTGCGGGGGCGGTCGTACTGTCTATGATACGAGTGATTACAGGTCTTAATATCTACTGGATTTTGATTCCCGGATACATAGCGGCACTTCTGTTCAGTCATTTTGTACCCTCGATTTTTGTCGGCATCGCGTTTGACTCCGGCGGAGTTGCCAGCGGTCCGATGACCTCCACATTTCTTTTGCCGCTTGCAATGGGTGCTTGTGCGGGAGTCGGGGGAAATGTTGTGACCGACGCCTTCGGAATTGTCGCGCTTGTCGCGCTTTCTCCGCTTATTACCATTCAAATAATGGGGCTCATATATAACAGCAAGTCCAAAAAGCTGCATAAAAACACAAATGATACGCCGGACGAAATCATTGAAATCGAGGAGGAGTTGTAATGGACGAAAAAAATGTTGCGCCGCGTATGCTTATTACGATTACCAATCCCGAGAAAGAAAAATACATGACGGATATTTTAAAAAATGCCGGTATGCCTGCATTTTACCGTTTCATCGGACTCGGCACAGCGCCTTCCGCACTCATGGATATGTTTGGGCTGTCGGGCCGCACCAGACTTATCACGGCTGGTGCAATTTCAAAAGAGAATACGGACTCTGTTTTCCGTCAGCTCGAAGAAAAGCTGTCATTTTCGCAAAAAGGGCGAGGAATCGCCTTTACACTGCCGGTCACGGGCTTACAAAGTCAGCTTTTTGATATATTGAAAAATGATGCTCAGCCAAACACAGAGAAAACGATTGGAGGAGATGAAAAACAAATGAAAGAAACCGCAGGTTATGTTGCAATTTTCACATCCGTAAACGGAGGCTACGCCGAGGACGTCATGGACGCCGCGAGAAGAGCCGGAGCGCGCGGCGGAACAATTATAAAGGGGGTAAAAGAGACCGGCAAGGACTCCCCGGAATATTTTGGAATCCCCTTTAAATCAGAGCAGGAGCTTGTCCTTATCATTGTCACGAAAGAAGAAAAAAAGGCCGTCATGACAGCCATAGGAACGTCATGCGGAATAAAAACCGACGCTCATGGGCTTGTTCTGTCAATGCCTATCGACGAGGTGATCGGAATTGAATAACAATAAAAAGGCAAAAACCGATATCCGTCCATACACGCGTCAGTTCTACCGCAAAAACGGCTGGTGTTTTTCACTGGCACTGTTAAAGACTGTCGTGCTGACAGGTGCAAATCTGCTGCTTTCATGGCTACTTCAGCAGATTCTCGACATGGTATCCGGTGTGGATATCGGCTTTTCGCTCGGGCAAATGACTTTTGCCGCCGCATTATG
>JBJFAQ010000097.1:0-5356 GCA_051887995.1 Eubacteriales bacterium | reverse complement strand
CTTTGCGGTAAGTGCTTCAGCGGCAACTGACGCAAGTGTTTCGGCACTCGAAACCAAGCTTCAGAATATCAAAAAGCAGAAAAAGGACGCGCTTGCCAAAATAAACACGGCAAAAAGCAATAAGGCAAAAGCGACCGAGTATAAAAGCTATATTGACGAGCAAATAAATCTGACAAATGATGAAATGGACACTATCGAGGAGCTTATCTCGGAGCTTGACAACCAAATCAGTGAAAAGAATACGTCAATTTCGGAAACAGAAGAAAAAATTGACAGTGAATATGACAATTTCAGACAGATTATGCGCCTCTCATATGAAGAGGGCGACGCGGGTTATCTCGAAATGGTGCTCGGAGCGTCTGATTTTTACGATTTTCTTGTGCGCGTTGACCGCATCACGGCACTGCTTGACTACTGCTCCGGACTGCTTTCCTCGTTCAGAGACGACAAAGCCCGCCTTGAGACCGACAGAGAGCAGCTTGAGGAGGCAAAGGAGAGTCAGCTGACGTATAAAGCCGATCTTGAAGAGCGTCAAAGCGAGCTTGAAAAGCTTCAGGACGAAAACGAGAAGTATCTGACATCGCTGAAGAACGATATTTCCGCATATACAAGCACCTATAACAGCTATGCAAAGGCTGAGGCTGAAATCGACGCCGAGCTTGAAAAACTCCTTAAAGAGCTTCAGGCAAAGGAAAACAAAGACTACGTCGGCGGAGAATTTAACTGGCCGCTTCCGCTTTCGTGGAAGAGCATCAGCAGCGGATACGGATACCGCACTCTTAACGGAGTGCGCGAATTTCACCGCGGCATTGATATCCCGGCGATAAAGAACACCCCGATATATGCGTCAAACGGCGGAAAGGTCGTCACGGCGACATTCCATTACAGCTACGGCAACTATGTCATGATAGACCACGGCGGAGGAAAAGCAACGCTCTATGCGCATGCAAACAAGCTGAATGTAAAAGCGGGCGACACCGTAAAGCAGGGAGATGTTATTGCATACGTCGGAACAACCGGCAATTCATACGGAAATCATCTACATTTTGAAGTCAGGATAAACGGAGCGCACCAGAATCCGCTAAATTATGTAGCTAAACCTTGACTTCGGCACAAAAAAGGAAGGATTAAAAATGAAAAAAATCAGAATAAGAGCGGCAGCATTGGTTCTGACATTTTTAATTTGCTTTTTCTCGGCGGGCGAGTTCTTTCTTTACGCTTCGCCTGCATACGCGGCAACAGATGCGACCGTCCTTGCGCTTGAAACCAAGATAAAGAATATCCAAAGCCAGAAAAAAGACATGCTTGCCAAGATAAGCGCGGCAAAGAGCGACAAAGCAAAGGCAACGGAATACAAAAACTATATCGATCAGCAGATGCTCCTGACAGCCGATGAAATGGAAACGATTAACGAGCTGCTCTCGGAGCTTGACCTTCAGATATCCGAGAAACAGAATCAAATCGAAGTGACGTCGGAAAATATAGACGAGCAGTACGAGAATTTCAAGCAGGTCATGCGCCTTACATATGAGGAGGGCGACGCGAGCTACATTGAGATGGTGCTCGGAGCGTCTGACTTTTATGATTTTCTTGTGCGCGTTGAGCGCGTAACCTCTCTCATGGACTATTGCTCACGTCTGCTTGAAACGTTCAGACAGAATAAGACCGACCTTGAGAACGTAATGACTGAGCTTGAGAGTGCAAAAGAGACCCAGCTCACCTATAAAGCCGACCTTGAGGAGCGTCAGAAAGAGCTTGACGAGCTTCAGGAAGAAAACGCCGGATACCTTGCTTCGCTCTCGCGTGAGCTTAGCTCGTATCAGTCAACATACGACGATTACGTAAAGGCGGAGGAGGCTCTTGACGCCGAGCTTGAAAAGTATCTCAAAGAGCTTCAGGCAAAAGAGAACGCGCAGTATGTCGGCGGAGAGTTCATGTGGCCTCTCCCGGCTGCATGGAAGAGCATAAGCAGTCCTTACGGCTACCGTACGCTGTTCGGCGTGAGAGAATTTCACCGTGGAATAGATATTCCGGCAAGCAAAAACACGCCTATATATGCTTCAAACGGCGGAAAGGTCATTACTGCAACATATCATTACAGCTACGGCAACTACGTTGTTATAGACCACGGCGGCGGAAAGTCCACGCTTTATGCGCACGCAAATTCGCTTAACGTCAAGGTAGGAGATACCGTAAAACAGGGCGATGTCATCGCGTATGTGGGAACGACGGGCAACTCGACCGGATATCATCTGCATTTTGAAGTGAGAATAAACGGAACGGCACAGGATCCGCTCGGATATGTGTCGAAGCCGAAATAAGGAGATATAAACTTTGAACAAAAAGATTTCGGTGACAACGCTTGTGCTGACTGTGCTGCTCTCAATGCTCGCAGTCTTTATGCTGACCTATGCGCTTATGACGGAGCATTACCGCGCAAAGCTCGCCGAAGCATACGGCGAGGACAGCACGATACAGTCAGACGGCGATTCCTCGGAGGACGGTCTGCCCGAGAATTTTATTGAAAAGCTCAAGGCGCTTGATACCATTTTCAGGGATTCCTCATATTTTGATTTGGATTATGACGCGATTCTCGACGATGTACTGAAGGGCTATGCCGACGGAACAGGCGATAAATACGCCGAATATTACACTGCGGAGGAATTTGCCGTTTTCATGGAAGACAGCGAAGGCGAGATGCAGGGAATCGGCATAAATATAATTTACAACACAGAGTACGGGGTTATTGAGGTTATAAACGTAATGCCGGATTCACCGGCGCTCAAAGCGGGCGTTGAACCCGGAGACCTCATTCTCACAGTCGGAATCGGCGACGATGCACAGAGCGTTGAGGAGCTTGGATACTATCCCGCGGTGGCGCTTCTTCAGGGAAAAGCGGGGACTCTCTGTGAGTTTATCGCGGCAAGAGGAACCAATTATTCCGAGAGAGTGGAATTTTCCATTGAACGCGGATATGTCACCGAACAGACTGTCATGTATCATCAGTACGAAAAAAATCCGGAGATCGGCATTGTAAAGCTGCTCGAATTTGACGGCAAAACTCCGGAGCAGTTCTTTGACGCACTTGACGAGCTCTCGGCGGCGGGAGCGACAAAATTTATCTTTGACGTTCGCTACAATCCCGGAGGAGATCTTCAGGCTATCTGCGAAATACTTGATTTTCTGCTTCCGGAAGGTCCGATAATCCGAATGAGGGATAAAGACGGTGTAGAGACCTCCATTTCGTCCGGAGCGTCTGAATTTTCAGCGCCCATAGCGGTGCTTTGCAACAGAAGCACTGCGAGCGCAGCCGAGCTTTTCACCTCTGCGCTTATGGATTACGGGAAAGCGATTTCCATCGGCAATCTGACATACGGAAAGGGAAGTATGCAGACCATAAGACAGCTCGGTGACGGAAGCGGTGTCAAATTGACGACAAAAATGTATTTCCCGCCCTTTTCAGATGGCTACGATGGTATCGGAATCACACCCGATATTGAAATTGACATGGACGAGGCGGTCGCAGAAAAAAATATTTATAAAATAACCGACGAAGAGGACACTCAGCTTCAAAGAGCGGTCGCTTATTTAGAGGAAAATCAATAAAGTTCAAAGGAGATATATGACATGTCCAAGGGAAAACAGATGCTTTATACACAGGAAGGGCTTAAGGAGCTTACAGACGAACTGAGCTATCTTAAAAATACAAAGCGTAAGGAAAATCTGGAAGCAATCGCGGTGGCGCGCTCCTTCGGTGACCTGTCGGAGAATGCGGAATACGACGCCGCAAGAAACGAGCAGGCTCAGATAGAGGCAAGAATCAAGGAACTTGAGGAGCTTATCGGAAACGCAGTCGTTGTTGATGAGGATACTATTGACGCGGGCGTTGTAAGCATGGGCTCGTTTGTAAAGGTTAAGATTGAGGAGACAGGAGCTGAGAAGGAGTACAGCATCGTTGCACCGAATCAGGTCTCTCCGATGAATGGACTTATATCGGATCAGTCGCCCGTCGGAAAAGCGCTTATCGGGGCAAGAGCCGGCTCGGTCGTCACCTTCGAGACGCCGAACGGAACAATGCACATGGAAGTTACCGAGGTTTCAAGAGCCAAGAGCGGCGACAAATAATCCCGAAAGGAATCATAAAATGACAGAGGAAAAGAACAATCAGAATACAGAAACAGCCCCTGAGATGACATCAGAGGAGCTTAGCGACATTCTTCGGGTTCGTAGGGAGAAGCTCTCGGAGCTTTGCGACGCCGGAGCAAATCCTTTTGAAAAGGTAAGATACGATTTTGATACCTATACTACGGATATTCTCGAAAATTTCGAGGAATATGAGAATAAAGACGTAAAAATCGCGGGCAGACTGATGAGCCGTCGCGACATGGGCAAGGCAAACTTTATAAACATCGCCGACGGCAAGGGAAATATACAGTGCTATGTCAGAATTGACGATATCGGCGAGGAGACCTTCAAACAATTCAAAAAGTGGGATATAGGCGATATTATCGGGCTGTCGGGCTTTGTTTTCAGAACACGCCGCGGTGAGATTTCGGTTCATGCAAAGCAGGTCGAACTGCTTGCAAAGTCCCTGCTTCCGCTGCCTGAGAAATTTCACGGACTTAAGGATCAGGAGACCAGATACCGTCAGAGATATGTTGACCTCATTGTCAATCCCGAAGTCAAAAACACCTTTGTAAAGCGTTCGATGATACTTAAAGAGATACGCTCGTACCTTGATTCAAAGGGGTACCTTGAGGTTGATACCCCCATTCTTGTTCCGCTCGAGATAGGCGCGGCGGCAAGACCTTTTGTGACGCATCACAATACGCTTGATATGGATATGTATCTTCGTATCGAGACCGAGCTATATCTGAAACGTCTCATTGTCGGTGGAATGGACAGAGTTTATGAGGTCGGACGTATTTTCCGAAATGAGGGCATGGACCCGAAGCACAATCCGGAGTTTACAACGGTTGAACTTTATCAGGCGTTCACCGATTACAAGGGTATGATGGATCTCGTCGAGGAAATGTACACAATGCTTGCCGAGAAGGTCACAGGCTCTAAGGTTATTACGTATCAGGGCAAAGAGATTGACATGGGGCGCTGGGAAAGAATGACCATGGTAGAGGCAGTGAAGAAGTATTCCGGCTGTGACTATAACACCTGGGCGACGGATGAGGACGCGAGAGCATGCGCAAAGAAGATGCATGTGGAAGTGCCCGAAAATGCCACAAAGGGAACGGTTCTTGCAGAGCTTTTTGACGCTTTTGTTGAAGAAAAACTGATTCAGCCGACGTTCATTTATGACTATCCCGTTGAAAATTCACCGCTTGCAAAGCGTAAGGCGGAC
>JBJFAQ010000096.1:0-24086 GCA_051887995.1 Eubacteriales bacterium | reverse complement strand
CGAAATCGTTTCAGATGAGATAAAGTACCCGATTGAAGCTGTATCTTCCCGCGTCGCACATCTTGCCCTTATCGACGCGCTCACCGTCGCAATCTCGTCAAGAGACAGCGAAACGGCAAAAAAACGCGCACGTCTCACACACGAGCTTGTCAACACAGTCAGGTATAACGAAGAGACCACAGGAAAAAGAAGAAAGAAGAAAAAAACAATATGACAATCAAAAGACCAAAAAATTTCATTATCTTCACAGTACTCTACGCCGCATATGTATCTATATACATTGCCCGGCTCAATCTTTCGATGGCAACGCCGGAGCTGAAAGCGCTCGAAATCATGGACGAATCCCAGATAGGCCTGCTCGGAAGCGTGTTTTCGGTCGTTTTTGCCTCAGGCAGACTCATAAACGGCGTGCTCAGCGACAAAATCAAGCCTTTTATCATGATAACATCAGGGCTTTGCCTTGCAGGTCTCGGAAACCTCTTTATCTCGTTTTTTCCACCGTTTGAGTTAATTCTCGTCCTCTGGGGAATAAACGCGTTCGCGCAGTCCATGCTCTGGAGCGCGGTGCTTCGCACGGTTTCGGAAACATACGAGCCGGGAGAGGCAAAAAAGAAGACCTCTTACATGGTGACAGCCGTTGCAAGCGGAAATATTATAGGAATACTGCTCTCCTCAGCTTTGATTAAGGGTATAGACGTCAGCGCCGCGTTCTATATTCCCGCGGCAATTACGTTTTTGCTCGCTCTGCTCGTTTTTATATTCATTTCGCCGGTACAATGCAGCAAATGCCGGACAAAAACACACATTCCGCTGTACAGGCTCTTTTCCGAAAAGGATATACGGCGTCTCCTTCTCCCCGTTATGTTTCACGGGGTGATGAAAGACAATATCAGCCTCTGGATGACGCTTTATTTTGTCGATACATACGACATTGACCTTGCCGAGAGCGCTCTTTTCGTTATTTTTATTCCTCTGCTCGGTCTTGCCGGCAGGCTCTTATTTCCGCTGTGCTATAAAATATCAAAGGAAAACGAGCACACGGTGTCCTTTATCGCATACCTTGGCTGCATTGTATTTGCCGTCATTCTTTTCGTTTCTTCAAGTCCGATACTTTCTGTCATATGTCTCGGAATGATATACATGGCGGTTTCTCTTTTCAACACTTCTGTGCTGTCGGTGTTTCCTCTGCGGTATTCTGAGAGCGGAAACGTAGCGTCAGTAAGCGGTCTTATGGACTTTTCAACCTATCTCGGCGCAGGAATAGGCTCCGCCGTATACGGAATTTCAATAAAATCCCTTGGATATTCTTTCATGTTTGGCTCCTGGATACTGATTTCTCTAATCTCCCTGATTATTCTGTTTTTCGGTTTCATAAAAAGGCAAAAGGCATAAAAAAGATAGCAGCCGGCAAAACATGCCGGCTGTTACTCTTTTACGTGTTTTCCGACGCGTCTATTCCCATCTGGCTCATCAGATGTTTGTTGAATTCGGCGGCGGTATTGTACCCCATTTTCTTCTGCCTGTTGTTCATCGCGGCGATTTCGAGAATAATCGCCAGATTTCGTCCGGGACGGACAGGTATCGTGATTGCCGGAACATCTATTCCGAGAATTTCTATCGTTTCGCTGTCAATTCCAAGCCTGTCGTACATTTTTCCCTGCACCCACGGCTCGAGATTGATAACAAGGTCGATTTTTTCCGTATCTTTGACCGCACCGACACCGAAAAGCCGCTTGATATCAACGATTCCGATGCCGCGAAGCTCCACATAGTGTCTGATTATCTCAGGCGCACTTCCGACAAGAGTGGTCGCGGATACCTTTTTTACCTCCACGGCGTCGTCCGCAATAAGCCGATGTCCGCGCTTGACAAGCTCAATCGCGGTTTCGCTCTTTCCGATGCCGCTGTCGCCGAGCAGCAGAAGTCCCTCGCCGTAGACCTCGACAAGCACTCCGTGACGCGTTATCCTCGGAGCAAGCTCCACGTGAAGATACGCGATTACACGCGCAAGCAGCGCGCTTGTGCGATCCTCGCTCGAAAGCACGGGAACACCGTTCTCTCTTGCAAAGTACAGCACCTCGTCCGGAATCGGAAGCCCCGAGGAAAAAATAATGGCAACGGGCTGCATTTTCATATAATTTTCAACGTGTATCTTACGCTCCGGTTCGTCAAGTCCCTCAAGATAAGCGTGCTCAGCCTTTCCGAAAATCTGAATACGCGTTTTCTCAAATTTATCAAAAAATCCGGTCAGCGCAAGTCCGGGGCGCTCGACATCGGGGTTTCTTACAAGAATTTCCTCTGCCGATTCGGGAAGAAATATCTCTTTAAGAGACATCTCCTTTATTATGCGGCTGAGCTTTATGGTGTAGCCTTCTTCCATATCGTTTTTCACCTTCCGAGTTTGATTCTTCCTATTCATTGTAACCCTTTCATGCGTTAATTTCAAGTCCTTTTTTTATTTTTCGACGTTTTCCGAAAAAGTCTCAAATATTCACAGTTAATTAATAATATAAAGATATAATAAAATCAGTGGTTTTTACCACATTCCGATAAAAACAGGCGGAGGGCGCATGAAAAGAAAATCGGTGACGGTATGCTTGCTCCTTGCACTTCTTATATTGCTTTGCGCATGCCAAACAAACATAAAACCGGTAAAAAGCAGTGCGGACGAGCTTAGGTCCGTTGCACTTGTGAATGAAAAAGCCGTATCATATGAAGAAGTCAGATATCTGACTCTGAATTTCAAAAAAGACATGGCGCTTAAATACGGAGAGGGCATCTGGGACGACACCGTAAGTGCCGAGAAATACAGAAATGAGCTTGAAAGCAAAGTTTTTGACGCAATGAAAAAATACCCCGTACTTTCAGAAATGCTCGAAAAATATGGAATAGACGTCTCGGACAAAGAAATAAGCGAATATGTCAAAAGCTATATAAACGACTTCGCAGACTCTCTCGGCGGAAAAGACGAATACCTGCGCCAGCTTGACGAGAACGGCATGACAGACCATTACTTAAGATATATGCTCTCGCTTGAGGCATGCCGCGAAAAGCTCCGCCAGGCACTTTGCACGGACAAAGCAATAGACGATTCCGACCGGGCGGCGCGTGCCGCCATAAAAAGCGACGAGTTTATCCGCACACTGCACATTTATATATCAAACGATAACGGCGACGACATCGAAGAAAACCGCAGACGCGCCGAGGAGGCATTAGCGCTTCTCGATGCGGGCGAGAAGCTCACTACTCTTATCGGCAGATACAGCGAAGATTTTTATATGACCACAACAGACGGGTACTATTTCACCCGCGGCGAATATGAAAAAGCATACGAGGACGCGGCGTTTGCCCTTTCGGTGGGCGATCACAGCGGAGTAGTTGAGGGCGAGACGGGATTTTACATCATTATGCGTCTTGAAAAAGACGAAAACTATATTGAAAAAAATTTCGACACCCTCAAGGAACAGTATTTGTATGTTCAGTTCGATAATATTCTCAGCGAAGCTGAGAAAAACGCGGTCATTACTCTCACGGAATACGGAAAGACCCTTGACATACTGAAAATAAACTGAAAAACACAAGAAAAGGAGCGGCAAACGCAATGAGAGCGAAGCGAAGATACAATCATCGCCGGTACACCGGAAGAAAAAAGAACGACCACAAGCGCTCCGTGCTCATCGTTGTTCTCATTATTCTCTTCACCGCCCTTGTTTTCTTTTTGACCGTAAAGCTCGGACTTTATTTAAAGGAAAAAGCCACTCTCTCCGAAGAAAGAAGAGAGACAGACCCGTTTTATGCGGAAAGCGACAGCAAAGGGGAAAGCGAATTGGAGTCTCTTATCCTTACCGCACCCGAAAACATAAAGACAGACGGCAAATTCATTTCACTTTCCGACATCGGGGGCGACGCGGAAAAGCTCGCAGAGGCTGTCTCGGCACTTGAGGACGGGGATTTCGTCTCTCTGATATTCAGAGACGCAGCCGGAACGCTTCTTTATTCATCGGGCGTGGCGCAGGCGGTCGGCACGCAGGACGCGGAAAACGGACTCCTCGGCGCATCGGATATTTTTTCGCTCATAAAGGAAAAAAATTGCACGGTCTGCGCCGTGTTCGGGATAAACATGTCAAAGCCGGAGGACGAAGCGGAAGAAGCTGTCCTTGTCACGCTTGAAAACGCCATGATTTCGGAAATATGTAAAGCTGGAGCCGACGAAATCCTTCTCTGCGGATTTTCCTCGCCGCAAGTATCCGGAGGAGCTTTTGTTCAGGAATATATTTCACGCGCAGCGGTTTTGAAAGAGGACTACATCTCGGATACTCCGCTCGGCGCGCTTCTGCCGTCTTCCCTTTTTGCAGACGGAGAGGGAAGCTCTGTCTGCCGAAGCCTTTCGGTTTCCTTTGATTTTCTTGCGGCGGACTATACAGACCAGGCGGAGGAGGAAGATGCGGCAGAGGGACTGAGAAGCCGCGCCGAAAGCATGCAGCTCTGCTTCTCGCGCTACGGCCTGCGTGCGGTTCTCGACATCGAAAAGTCAAATCACAGCTTTGAGAAAGCCGCGCTCTATGACGAGGCGGTCTATACGATACAGAATCTTGCCGCACGTGAGCTTTTCGGAACGGCAAAAAGCGGAGAATAGACATAGATGAGCAGAAATTGTCAAAATGATAGGCAGAAAGACAGTCTTCCGAGCGAAATTTCCTTTTTTATAACCGACGAGAGCGGAAATTTGCTTCTTTCATTTCCGCAAAGCGGAATCGGTAAGAGAAACGTTTTTTCGGACGGAAGCATTTCCCCGAAAGGAATAATGCTTTTAAGAGAGCATATTTGCTCTCAATCAGGTCTTTCAAAAGTGCTTGTCCGTGACGAAAAGAACGGCGGAACACTTCTTGCCCTCGGCAATATGTTCCCGTCGGCACGGGTTATTCTTTTTCTTGTCTCCGAACTTGACTGTTCCGTTCTCGCCGCGCTCGCAGAGTATACGGGCACATCGGATATCGCTTTTGAAAAACCGGATAAAGAAATCAAGGACAGTCTGAAAGAGGACGCTTTCCCGGCTTTCAGGGAGCTTTTGTCGCTTCCCGAACTGATTTTTCCCATTCAAGCTCGAGGAGCATATCCCCTTGCTTCAGATATTGAAAAAAGCGTTTCCGTTGTTGCCGGCATGTGCAAATGTGATGTAAAAACCACGTTTGCCGGGCTTTACCGCACAATACGGGACAATTTTGACAGCTCACTTTTTGTCTTTTTCCTTTTTGTGCAGCTTTCAATTGCCTCAGCCTATTCCGACCGCAGACGGGCGGAGGTCAGTGTTTATCCGTGCGAATCGTATCTTACGGTAAAAGTAACGTATGCGCATACGCAACACAAATACGAGCGCAAAAACTTCCGGCGTGTCCCGCCGGAAGCCTTCAGAAACGCTCTTATGCACCTTCACTCGGTTGCCGACAGGCTCAACCTGCCTCTCTCGGAAATCGGAGGAACAAACCCTTACGCAGTATTTTCCCCGGTGAGGCGTGACTTTTCCCTGCTCGGTCTCAAACAGCGCCCATCACTTGACGTTTCCGCAGAGAAAACGGAGGAAAAAATATCGTCCTTTCTGACTTTAGTTGCAGAAAAAACCGATGTCAGTGAAGAAAAAGCAGAAATACAAGGAGAAGAATGAGGTCATCGTTCTCTCCTTTTTCTTCGCCGCTCATAAGCAGCAGCAAAACCGCCGCTATTACCAAATCATCTCCGGAAAAACAGAATCCTAAGGGTGATGACGGTTTTCCGCAATCTCCGCATGCGTTTTTTTCTTTTTCTGTCACGTCTCGGCAGTCCCTTTCCCCGCATTTGCTTTCGGTGCAGGACAAATTCCTTTTTTCCGAGGAATCTTCCTCTCCGCACGAGCCTCTTCTGCCGTGACACCTATCCGCGCCGCAGGTATTTCTTTCACAACAAAGGTCGGCACCTCGTTCACCGTCCCTCCCGCAGCTTTTTTTCTCGGGACATGCAAAGTCCTTATGCCTTTCTTTCTCCTCTGCCGCGCCGTTTTCCCACTTTGACCGCTCAAAGCGCCCGGAAAACCGCTTTTCGGCTTCTTCCGAAAGTGAAACATACGACTTTTCGCTTCCGCCGTTCTCACCAAACGACTTTTCGCCGCACGCCTCGCGTTGCTCAGGCGAGATGTCGTTTGTTTTATCGACAAACGCAACTCCGTCATAATTTTCCGGCACTCTGTATCTGTTTTTTACGGAATCAGGCGTGGGAAAGTTTCTTTCTCCGTATGTGCTTCTGCTGTACATATTATGCTCCTTCAGCGCGTGCGCAACAGCTCTCCAAGCCTTGAGAGCTGGAGTATACGGTCAATCGCCTCTGCGCGCGAATCGCTCAGATATGGTTTAAGGGCTCTCAGAAGCGCTTCGCGCTTTGCTTCCTCGCCTTTTTTTGCATGTGCTCCGGTGAAAGCGGAGGTTCCTCCAAGCGCTGACAGTATCGCGGGAAGCTTCGACATCATCTCCGGCGAAAAGACCGGCGCGGATGCGCCCGTCTCCGTGCTTTCCGCTTCTTTTCCTTCCCCCTCCTCCGATTTTTCGTCCTTTTCTCCGCCATCCGTTTCGGTCTTTCCCGAAAGAGCGGAAAGTACGTCGGGCAAACTGCCCGTGCCGCCGGAGGACTGGGAACTGTTTTTCAATGCGTCCGTAATTCCGCGCATAAGCTCAGGATTTGATGTAAGCGCAGTTATTACAGAACCGAGTGCATCAGATTCGTTCATTTTTTGCCTCCGTGTTCCCGTTTATAGGCTTCAAGCTGCCTTGCCGCGTTCTCAATATCCTCCTCGTCTGCCTCCGCCAGCGCACGGCGTATTGATGCCACGTCCTGCGATGATATGTTAAAGGCGCCAAGATCAAGCCCAGCCTCTGCGCCGAGCGTTTCCACGATCATTTTAAGGCTGTTGTCGTCCATTTTCAGAATACGGTCAAGCGCCTTGCGATCAAGTTTCATATAGGTTCCTCCCGTCTTTTCTTTCACTTAAAGGATATGCCGAGCCGGGTTTGTTTGTTACGATGTACGTGAGATTATGCAAAGTCGCAAAAAAATTAAAATATCGGCTCAAATGCCAAATGGCATTTGAGCCGACGAGTTAAAAGTGATTATGGAACAATCGTAAAATCATCCACACACAATACTTTATCAGTCCACATATGCAAAGTTATCGGAGAAGCCAAAAAAGGAGTATATACATATTCATAGCGAATTTGTCCATAGGCGCCCATAGTTGATGTAATATTGCTAGTAACATCCGACTCGTATGTAAATCCTGCGCGAACAATGCCTCCGGCGGCATCATCATAATATCCATCCAGAGTTGATTGTGACCACCCATACCTCTTATAAATGTTCCAAGTAATAATATTGTCATCGTAAATGGCATTAACTGCAACACCTCTAAAATCAACTGTTGTACTTGTCATTGTAATCGGAACTCCGAATGTAAAGAACCCAACATAAGGCAAATATGCGGGGAAAGTCATTGTCTGAGATGTTGTTCCAGCAGTTGGACTTACAAAACCATTTGAGTGAAGAAATTTATCAGCACCAACAACTTCAATCATGTAGGAATCAGGATATACTATTAACGAACTTTGAGATGCATCATATCCATGTACATCTTTTAAGTATTCCTTAAATGAGTCCGAGTGTGAATTGACTTTCGCATATACTGACATTGAACTTTGATTGCGCAATTCATCTGCATGGTACAAAGATATTGTAACAGTTTCATAACCAGAAACCACTTTCGTGCTAGTAGCCTGAAAACGTGTAGTGGCATCTACAGAATTATTGGTTTCCGACAATTCAGTATATGAATCTAACAAAACATCATCATTTTTTTCTGCCAATATTTTATTAGTATTTAATGTGGAAAGTTCAGATAATTCATCGGTGTATTCACCCAAAAAAACAATTTGTGGAAGGATATCACCTGCACAACCAATAGTTAGTGCTGTAAAGTTGTTATTTTTATTTATATACATAAAATCAAGTGTAATGCTTTCTACGACATTATCAATCAAAGCAAAGCCATCTAATACACCAACGTACCCGTTTTTTTGCGAAAAATATTCGATTGTGCCTATTACATTTGTTGAAACAATTTTGTTGTTCACAACCATTGATAAATTTCCCGTTGCCTCTTTTGAATTTACTAAATTATTTATTGAGCAATCAATTTGAGTTATTTTATAATTTCTTTGATCTTTATCTTTCGTATTAAAGCATTTATTATAATTTCCATTTATAAATGCTGAATATTCTATTTTAGAAGATGAATTATCCTCAATCTCTTTTATTGTAGCATATGAATTACTCACAAAAAGCATTGCAATCACTAAAAAAATGGAAACAAATTTTCTACTTCGTCTCATAAAAATTTCCTTTCTTCTTTAAATATTTATATTTACAGCCTATGAACACTTTTTTCTCAATCTTCTATTGACTTTCTTAACAGTTCAACATAATCAGAAAAAATCCTCCTTCCATAGTCAGATATGCTGTATACTGTTCGATGTTTTTTCCCGCTGACAAGTCTGGTCGATGATAGGCAACCAAACTGTTCAAGTTTCATAAGCTGTATACTTAAATTTCCGTCTGTCACGCCGAGTATTTCTTTTAATGTATTAAAATCCTTTTCGCCGTTATATATGGCTGACAATATTGATATTCTAAGCCGCGTTTGAAGTGCATCGGGTATTGAGTTATAATCCATTACATTTGCCTTTCCGATGCATTGATAAAGCTATAAGACCATACCCTATGCTTGGATACATAACATAGGAAAAAGCTTTTATATATCCAAAGCACATAACAAATTTTCCCGAAACATTTACTGCATCATAAAACTGATTATACAAATGTATAATGCCGAAAATGAACAAAACTGCCATTGGCAAAATCAAATATATATATGAGCAATTTTTAAGCTCCCGATTATCTGTCATCACACCGCATAAAAGCATACAAACTGCTGCTGTCATAACAGAAAATAAATCCGCAACTTCATATGATGCCGAAACGGCAACCGCAGTAAATGGCAGAAGCGATCCGCAAAAAATGATTACGAATGAAGCAATATCAAATATCCACAAACTTATGCCCTGATTTTTACTTGCTACCTTTTTGCGAAAAACAAAAACCAAAGTCAGAATCGGAATGAGCATTATGAGCTTAAATCCACATTCCGCAAGCGTATTCATAAGTACATCCCTAAGAAGATTTCCGCTTTGAAACCTGTCACTATACACGTATAATCTTATAATTGATAATATAACACCCGATATAAATGAATACAATGAAAGTGAAAAGAAGAAATTCCTGAAAATTTTATGCGAAAATTCTGATTTAATCATTATTGATTTAATAAATGTTAAATCCGACCTGATGTTTGAATCCATATAATAACGCCTCCGTTCACTTTATATTATAAAGTGAACGGAGGCGTTTGTCAAGTATATATTCACAGATACAGCTTTGCAAGTCCTCCCTCTCCGGTCTCGCGGTATATTTTCGAGAGGTCTCTGCCGGTTTCGTACATTGTCTGAACAATAAGGTCAAAGGAAATTTTTCTTGTGTCGGTGAGAAAATTGGCAAGATTCACCGCATTTATCGCACGCATCGCGGCAACGGCGTTGCGCTCGATACAGGGAATCTGCACAAGACCGCGTATCGGGTCGCAGGTAAGCCCCAAATGATGCTCAATCGCCACCTCGGAGGCATATTCTATCTGCGGAATTTCCATTTCATATATTTCGGCAAGCGCCGCTGCCGCCATTGCGCACGCACTGCCTATCTCTGCCTGACAGCCGCACTCCGCGCCGCTTATCGAGGCGTTCGTTTTTATAAGATTTCCGACGATTCCCGCCGTGGCAAGCGCGTGTATTATCGTTTCGGTATCAAGCTGTTTCTTTTCGGTAATATAACGAAGCACCGCAGGGACAACGCCGCTTGAGCCGCAAGTCGGAGCTGTCACAATGAGGCTTCCTGAAGCGTTCTGCTCGCTAACGGCAAACGCATAGGCGCACACTAACCGATTCTGCCGCGTCTCCGCGCTCTCGTCCATGTGCCGCTGACCGAAAAGGTACTTTGCCTTTCTCATCACCCCAAGTCCGCCGAAAAGCTCTCCGTCAATGGAAAGTCCCTCCTCGATTGCGCGCTGCATGGTCTCCCAGACTACCCTTAAGTAGTCCCATATCTCTTTTCCTTCAACTTCTTCCGCATACTGCCAGATGCGCATTTTTCGCTCCGTGCAGTAGTCGGCAATATCCTTGAATTTGTCAAATCCGTATATATGCTTCGGTCTTACTTTGTCCTCTCCGAGAACACGTATTGAGCCGCCTCCGACCGAAAGCACCGTCCATTCGCCGAGCTTTTCCGTGCCGCAAAACGCCGCTATCTTCATTGTGTTCGGATGAGGAAGGTCGGTCGCCAGCTTGTCAAAAAAAATATTTGTCTCGACAGGCGCAAGCGCGCGCCGTATAACCGCGTCCGTCCTGTGTCCCACGCCCGTGAGGGCAAGTGAGCCGTAGAGAGTCACGTCAAATCGGTCTGCTCTATGAAAAGCGGCGCGGAACATCTTTGCCGCGCTTTCCGGTCCCATTGAATGGGAGCTTGAAGGCCCTGAGCCGATGCGGTAAAGCTCGCGCAGCGATTCCATGCCTCCGGTACGATAAGGGTCTTCATATTTGTTCGGCGCGCCGTCTGCAAGCAGATCCTCAATACGCACTCCAAACAGCTTTGCCATCGCCCCAAGCGTATCTATTGTCGGGTATGCTTCGCCCCTCTCCCACTTGGACACCGCGCGGTTTGAAACCCCGAGCCGCTCTCCGAGCTCAAGCTGGGAAATTCCTATGGCGGTGCGGTATCGCTTTATCCGCTCTGCAAATTGTGCCTTATCCATTTTATACTCCTGTTCGGTTTTTGCATCGACTTAGATTTTGCCGTCTGTCACTTCGGAATAAATCCTTCAAAAATGTATGTATTAAAATCGTTTCTTCGTCTGTACACATCGCTCTGATATCTGAACGTCCAGCCGACAGGAAACGCTCCGAGCGTGCGGCAAATCCTAAAGCACGGATGAGACACGTATTTATGCTCATATGAAATGAAGTCCGGTCTTGCCATAAAGTTAAAAAGCAGACATCCGAGTAGCTTTTTATAAAGCTTTTGGGAGCGGAACGCCGAGGCAAGCTGACCACGGCAGACCTCCGGACGGTTCTTTTTGTACCAGCGAAGCACCGTCGGATAAAACGACTGTACAAGATACTTTCCGTTATACTTTGAAAGAACGGCGTCCGCCGCCTCGCAGAGCGCCGCGCAGTCTATGCCGCGGCACTTGAACTCAATAAGAAGCGGAACTTTTCCTCCCACTTCGCAAAGGCACTCCTCAAGCGTGGGTATCTGCTCATCCGTGCCCGCAAGCCTCAGCTTCTTAAGCTCGGCGAGCGTCATTTTTTCCAGCTCGCCGTCTATACCACACATGCGGCGGAGAGTGTCGTCGTGAAAAACCACTACTTCGCCGTCGGCGGTCAGATGGATGTCATTTTCGATAGGATATCCGGCTTCGACTGCCGCGCGGAATGCCGCGGCAGAGTTTTCGGGCGTTTCGGGAGAGATGTCGTGCAGTCCCCTGTGCGCAATGAAGCTTCCCTTAATAAGCTCAAGGTCCGGGTGCTTTCTTCCGGACGGAAAAATCAGAAAAATGAACGTCAAAATAAGAAAAACAAGCACAGAAACAATAATTATAAACGCCGTCATATCAGTCCCCCGCGTCGTAGCTCTCAAGCACCGATTTTCTTTCGGGTTTGACATCGCCGTGCTTTACGCAGGACATGGTGATAAAGGAAAGAACGGAGAACACCACGGCGTAAGGGAAAAGCACGTTGTATCCAATGCCGAGCCTGTCAATGAGAAATCCCGAGAGCAAAGGCGTTGCAATCTGCGCCGCCATCGAAAAGGTATAGTAAAGCCCCGTGTATTTGCCGACGTCCGCGCCGCTGCTCATCTCCACTACCATAGGGAAGGAATTGACATTTATTGCCGCCCAGCCTATGCCTACAAGGGCAAAAATCAGATACATAAGAGGCGTCTGTGTGCGTATCGCAATGGCGACGGCATAGCATACCGTCATCAGTGCAATTCCGATAAGAACCGTCTTTTTGCGTCCGACTGAGCCTGACAAAAATCCGAGCGGAACGAAGGACACAATTGCGGCGACAGTCGCCGTAAGAAGATAGCCGCTCGACGTGCCGAGGTCAACATTCCAGATTGCCACGCAGTAGCGCGAAAAAGCCGTCGTAACTGCGTTGTATGCCGTAAACCACAGGAAAACCGACAAAAGAAGCATCACAAGACTGCGGAAAACGGGGCGCGGGAGCTTGCCGGAGCCTGAAGTCTCGTCCTCCGGAGCATCGATAACGTGCGGAAGCTTGTTTTCCCTAAGTAAAAGCACCATTAAGAGAACAGAAACAAGCATAAACGCCGCAATGGCAAGAAAAACAGGGTAAAACGACTGTCCCTCGGAGTAAACGCTCTCGCCCTCGGCATTTTTTTCACTTTTGAGCATAAACATCATCAAAACAGTGGCAAAAATGCCTCCCAGATATCCGACGAGATTTATTACCGCGTTCGCCTTGCTGCGAAGCGGCTTTTCGGTGACGTCCGGCATATATGCAACGGCGGGTGTGCGGTATGTTGCCATTACGACAAGAATAAGCACGAGAGAAATTATAAACCCGGTAAAATTGCGGCTTTCCTCAAAAAAAGCCATGAAGCACAAAAGAACAACTGCCGCGAGCGTGCCGAAAAGAATATACGGGGTGCGTTTTCCGAGCCCTGTGCGTGTGCGGTCGGAAATCACTCCAAACAGGGGGAGCATGAATATGGCAAGCACATTATCAATCGACATAATCGCATTCGCGGAAAATGTGCCGAGACCGAATATGTTTTCCAGAATGTACGGAATTACCTGGTCATAAAACTGCCAGAAGGCAAGAATCGACATGAATGCAAACCCTATTATGACCGTGCGCTTGTAGTTCAGTTTCATCTGAGTGACCGTCCTTTTTCGTTTTATCTGTATACTTCGTATGCCTGCCTTATAACACGGCGCAAAAGCACCGCCTCATTTGGCTTGTTTTCAAGGTATTTTTTTGAGATTTCAATATAATAAGGTCTTTTTCCGCTTTCCTCGGAAATGAAATTCTTTATGTACTCGATACGCTCCGAAACGCTTCTTCCGTTATCAAGTCCGAGGACGAGATATTCCGCCGCCATAAGGTCACGCAGCTTTGCCTCGGTCGCACGCCATGCGAGCACTTTTTCCGAAATATCGATTCTCACGCTTCCGTCGTGTACCGACAAAGGCGTGGGGGCGTCAATTTCTATTCCCTGCTCGCGTAGGAAGAAACGCGCCATGGCAAACTGACCGTTCTGTGTCGGATGTATGCGGTCGGGACCTATAACGGAAAATGTCGGGTCGGGAGCTTCAAGCGCCAAGACAAGCTCTGTCATCATTGTGTTAAGGTCTACAAAGCCAAGACCGTATTCCTCTGCAAGCGCTAAGACAAAATCGCGGCAGATTCTGAGCGCCTCCGCGCTTCCGACACGGTTTACCGCTTCGCACCTCTGTCCCTCGTCATACGGCGTCGGAGAACAGAGAATGACGCGGATATTTTCCGCAAGCAGTCGCTCAACCATAATTCTGTAACGTTCAAAATAGTCTGAGAGGCGTTTTTCCCTCTCTCTCACCTTTTCCTCATCCGTACTGCCGTCATAGAGCGCATATCCGATATCGTTCATGCCGTACATGACGACAGCCGAGGTCGGCTCATATGCGAGCGCGTCGTCATGAAGCACCGCAAGTCCCGTGCGAAGTGTCGCACCGCCGATGCCGCAGTTATAAAAAACCACTCCTCGCTCGGGGAAGCGCTTTGCATAAACATCAAATATTGCCGCGCCCATTGTCCCGTTATGCGTGATACTGTCGCCGATAAAGCAGACTCTCTCATTTTTCTCAAACTGTGCTATCATTTTTCTCTCCTTATGTTCCGCACCCGTCAAATTTAAAACAGCCGATGTTGTTTTGGCTTTGCCCTCACATCACGGCGAAATGTTTCAGTCAAACTGTGAGCAGTAAAGCGAACGGTAAAAGCCGCCCGGAAGCGACATAAGCTCCTCATGAGTACCCTTTTCTATGACGTTTCCTTCCTTCAGGACAAGTATAAGGTCTGCGTTCTGTATGGTTGAAAGCCGGTGTGCGATAACAAAGCAGGTTCTGCCCTCCATGAGCTTGTACATTGCGTCCTGAATCTTTCTTTCGGTACGCGAATCAACGTTTGATGTCGCTTCGTCAAGTATCAGCATCGGCGCGTCCGCAAGCATCGCGCGCGCAATAGTGATAAGCTGTTTCTGCCCCTTTGAAATGTTAACGCCGTCGTCGGACAGCACCGTATTATATCCGTCCGGCAGGTGAGAAATGTACGAATCTATCTTCGCCGCCTTTGCCGCCCGCACGACTTCCTCCATCGTCGCTCCTTCTTTTCCGTAGGCAATGTTTTCAAAAATCGTGCCGTGGAAAAGCCATGTGTCCTGAAGCACCATGGTATATGCTCTGCGCAGGCTGTCGCGCGTCACCGAGCGTATTTCGTTTCCGTCTACCGTGATTCTGCCGCCGCACACATCGTAAAACCGCATAAGCAGGTTTATTATGGTCGTCTTTCCCGCTCCAGTAGGACCTACAATGGCAATAAGCGAGCCGGGCTTTGCCGAAAACGACAGGTTGTGCAGTATTGTACGGCTCTCATCATACCCGAATTTCACGTTTTCAAGGCTTACCTCGCCCCGAACGTCGTCAAGAACCACCGCGTCCTCCGCGTCGGCGATCTCCGCAGGCGTGTCAATCAGCCTGAACACCCGTTCAGCCGCCGCGCACGCCGACTGAAGCTCATTCATGATGTTGGCAAGCTCGTTTATCGGTCCTGCGAATTTGCGGGAATACTGAATGAAGGTTGAAACGTTTCCGAGGCTTATAACAAGATAAGGAATCGGATTCTCGGTGTGAGAAAGCGTATAAAGATACAGAATACCGCCGAGCACCGAGATAAGGGACAGCGAGACATTGTTTATAAGGTTGACCGAAGGACCTACAACGCAGCCGTGGTAATCGGCGTCATAATACGCATCGACCGTTATCTTATTTTTTGCATCAAACCGCGAAACTATAACGTCCTCGCGGCTGTACGCGCGGATCGTCTTTTGGCCTGAGAGCATTTCCTCGGCATATCCGTTAAGCTCGCCTATTTTTCCTGATCTTGCCCTGAAATACGGACGTATGCGCCTTGTTTTGTACCTTGTAAACAAAATGGAACACGGAATTGTGAAAAGAAATACCGATACCATAACGGGAGAAATGCGAAGCATCATGACAAGCGAGCCGACAGCGGTAACAAAGCCCGCTCCTACCTGGAGCAGGTCGTTTGAAAGCGAAGAGTTTACCGTATCGACGTCATATGAAATGTGACTGATTATATCTCCCGTTGCCGTTCGGTCGAAATATGAGACCGGAAGCTCGGTGAGATGGTCAAAAATCTCCTTTCTCATCGAATATGTAATTTTCTGACTCAGATTTATCATAACGACTGAGTTTATATATGAAAGCAGAGCGGAAAGGATGTAAGCTCCTATCATTATAAGGCAGTAGTACTCAACCTTTCCGATATCCACCTGTTCGGGTTTTGTTCCGATAGCATCTATCGCGTATCCCGAAAGACGCGGCCCCAAAAGCGCAAGCAGATTTGCGGCTATCATAAGAAGCGCCGCGGCCGCGACCAGCTTTTTGTACCTCAGAACATAAAGAAGCATACGTGCAAGCAGCTTTCTTTTCTTCCCTTTTTCCATCAAAGGCGCGTCCATGCCGCGTTTCCCGTTATTCAAGGATGGCACCTCCCATCTGCGACTCGCTTATCTCGCGGTAAACCTCGCATGTGCGGAGCAGCTCGTCGTGCTTGCCCGCCGCCACGGCTCTTCCGTCCTCTATGACAAGTATAAGGTCGGCGTTCATTATGGAGCTTACGCGCTGAGCGACCACGATTGTCGTCGTGCCGCCGTAGTTTTCCTTTATTTGCCTTCTTACCGCCGCGTCGGTCTTGTAATCGAGCGCGGAAGAAGCATCGTCGAGAATAAGCAGCTCCGGCTTTGCGGCAAGCGCTCTTGCAATCAGAATCCTCTGCTTCTGACCGCCTGAAACGTTTGTTCCCTTTGCCGTCAGCATATGACCGTACCCGTCCTCGGTTTCGCGTATAAATTCGTCGGCGCAGGCAGTCTTTGCGGCAAAAACGACGTTTTCATGGGAAATATCGCGTCCGAAGCGGATATTTTCTTCGATGGTGTCATGATAAAGGAAATCGTTCTGGCGCACGATGCCGGTTTTTGCATGCAACTCATTCGGCTCATATGTGCGTATATCTCTTCCGCAGAACGTAATTTTTCCGTCTTTTACGTCATAATAGCGCATTATAAGCTGTATTATCGTCGATTTTCCGCTTCCGGTTGAGCCGATGATGCCGAGTGTTTGCCCGCGCTTAAGAGAAAAGCTGATATCCGAAAGAACGTTCTTTCCCTCTCCGTAAGCAAAGGAAACATTGTCAAAAGACAGGTATGTGTCGTCCCCGCCTGTCTCCCCTTCGTCTGAAGGCAGCACCTTTATATCGTCCTCTGAGGCAAGCACCTCGGATATGCGGTTGGCAGACGCCGTACCGCGTGAGAGCATGGTAAAAATGCGCGTTATCGACAGCATTGCCGTCGTGACGATAGTAAAATACGACATGAATGCAATAATAACTCCGGCGTCGCAGCCTCCGCCCCTCACTCTGTACGCTCCCGCAAGGATAACGCCCGCAAGACCGAGATTGAGTATCAAGGTCATGGACGGGTTTGTCAGCGCCATTGTTATATTCGCCTTTTTCTCTGTTTTTACAAGCTCGCTGTTGGCTCTGTCAAAGTGACGTCGCTCGTAATCCGTTTTGGAGAGCGCTTTTACAACGCGTACCCCCTGTGCATTTTCGCGCACTACCCGCGTCATGGAATCAACTCCGCGCTGAACATCCGAAAAAAGCGGTATGCCTTTTTTTGAAATAAAGAAAACGGCAAGTCCGATAAAAGGGAGCGTGGAGACCATTACGAGCGTAAGCACATGGTCAAGCGTCAGCGTCACTGCTATTCCGCCGATAAGGAGTATCGGCGCTCGGACGCCGAGGCGCTGCATCATTCCGACCACGTGATGTATCTGATATGTGTCCGATGTAAGTCTTGATTCGAGGCTGGGAATGGTAAATGAGTCAAGCTCAGATGAGGAAAGGTACATGACTTTGCGGAACAGATCGTGGCGCAGTTTTTCCGTAGTATTTCTCGCAACCCTCGCCGCGATTCGGTTTGCCCAGATGTTTCCGAGCCACGCAAGTACCGAGCAGATTATCATTATCCCGCCCCAGATGAAAATTGCGTCTCTGTTTCCTCCCGGCACGACATGGTCAATGATATGTTCAAGTATGTATGGGAGCGCAAGCTCCACAAGCGTCCCGAATATTTTAATCAAAAGTCCGAAGGACATAAGCCGGAAAAACGGCTTAAGATACCGTAAAATAAACTTCACTTTCGTCTCCTTTCGGCATTTTGTGCCCGTGCGGCGCCGTCAGATTTGTTTTTTCAGTTCCTCTACTTCATCAAGCCATGCGCGCGCCGATGCGTCGCTCGGCATTCTCAGGTCTCCGCGCGGCGAAACCGCGACAGAGCCGACTTTCGGACCGTCAGGCAAGCAGGAACGCTTGAACTGCTGGGCAAAGAAGCGGCGTATAAAGATTTCAAGCCACTTAAGGCGCGTTTTTGCATCGTAAACATCGCCAAACGCACTTTCGGAGAGGCGATATAGCTTGCGCGGGGAAAATCCGAAGCGAAGCATATTATAAAGGAAGAAATCGTGAAGCTCATAAGGTCCTACGAGGTCCTCGGTCCTCTGACTTATCTCCCCGTCCTTTGCCGGGAGAAGTTCCGGACTTACGGGGGTATCGAGAATGTCCCGCAGTGACGAAGCAAGCCTGCCTTCGCCCTGCTTTTCAAAAGTGTCGGCAAAATACGACACGATATGTCGTATCAGCGTTTTCGGTATCGAGGCGTTAACGCCGTACATCGACATGTGATCTCCGTTGTAGGTTGCCCAGCCGAGCGCAAGCTCTGAAAGGTCGCCGGTTCCGATGACGATTCCCGATGACGCGTTTGCAATGTCCATTATTATCTGCGTTCTTTCCCTTGCCTGAACGTTCTCATATACGACATCGAGCCTCGTCGGGTCATGCCCGATATCGCGGAAATGCAGATTTACCGCCTCGGCAATGTCCACCGAACGGAAATCGGTTTCAAGCTCGGTGCAAAGCACCTCCGCATTGCTCTTTGTACGGCTTGTCGTACCAAAGCACGGCATGGTGACTGTGATTATGTCGCTGTGCGGTCTGCCGAGCAAATCCATCGCACGCGCCGTGACAAGCAGTGCAAGACAGGAATCAAGTCCGCCCGAAACCGCAACAACGCACTTTTTCGCATGCGCCGCTTCAATCCGGCGTTTAAGACCGTTTGCCTGTGTTGAAATTATCATCTCACAGCGCTTTGCGCGCTCCGAATTTTCACCCGGAACAAACGGATGCGGGTCTGTCTTCCGCGAGAGCACGGTGTCTGAAAGCTCAAGCGAAAACGGTATTGTATGGTATCCTCTTTCGGGGGACGTTTTCCACGTGGTCATGCGCTGTCTTTCATGCACAAGGCGGAAAACATCAATTTCGGTCGCCGTATATCCTGCTTCCGACACTTCAAACGGCTTTCTTTCGGAAAGCAAACTTCCGTTTTCCGCTATCATGCAGTGCCCGGAAAAAACAACATCGGTGGTTGACTCGCCCTCCCCCGCGTCAGAGTACAGATACGCGCAAATAAGACGCGCCGACTGTCCGCATACAAGCAGGCGGCGGTAATCGTCCTTGCCGATGACCTCGTTTGATGCCGAAAGGTTGAGCACAACGGTTGCGCCTGCCTCACAAAGCCCGCAGGACGGCGGCACAGCCACCCATAGATCCTCGCATATTTCAGCGGCAACGCGAAGCTCGGGCAAAGTGTCACAGGTAAAGATGAGTTTGCTTCCGAACGGCACGGTTTCCCCGAAAATATCTATGGTCGTGTTTTCCTCGGGCGCGGGGACAAAATGCCGCGCCTCATAAAACTCGGCGTAGTTCGGAATATTAACCTTCGGCACAATGCCGAGAAGTCTTCCGCCTTTTATAAACGCCGCGCAGTTGTACAGCTTATCGGTTCTCATGAGCGGAAGACCGACGCAGAGAAGCATATCAAGCTCCGCCGTCTCCTTCATGATACGGCGAAGCGCATCAAGCGCGCCGCAAAGAAGCGTATGCATAAGAAAAAGGTCGGAGCAGGTGTATGCCGTTACCGAAAGCTCCGGAAAAACAATTATTTTCACGCCGTCACGGGCTGCCCGCACGGCGGTTTTTATGATTTTGTCCGCGTTTGATGCGGGATCGGCAACATTTATTGCAGGTGACGCCGCCGCAACCTTGACAAATCCGTCTTTCATGGTGTATAATTCCTTTCATGGGCATAAAGTATTTAGGCGCGTGCCGAGCGCCGCGGATTTTTTACATTATTATTTACATTATACCCGTTTTTTGTCAAAACACAATACCTTTTTAAAAAAAGAAAAAGGAGAAACTTTAAATGAAAGATATTTCGAGAAACCTGACCATGCTCTGTGATTTTTATGAGCTGACCATGGCAAACGGGTATTTTAAGAGTGAAATCGGAGAAAAAATCTCATATTTTGACGTGTTCTACCGCGAAAATCCGGACGGAGGAGGATTTGCCATCGCCGCCGGACTTGAGCAGGTCGTTGAATATATAAAAAATCTGCATTTTGAGGAAGACGATATAGAATATCTGCGCTCAAAAGGCATCTTTGACGATGGATTTCTTTCGTATCTGCGCACCTTCCGTTTCACGGGGGATATTTACGCCGTAACCGAGGGAACAGTTATCTTCCCCGGAGAGCCGATAATGACTGTAAGAGCAAAGGCAATAGAGGCACAGTTCATTGAAACCTACGTGCTCCTTATCTTAAATCATCAGTCGATGATAGCGACAAAGGCAAACAGAATAGTGAGAGCCGCTGAGGGGCGTGCAATAAGCGAGTTCGGTTCAAGGCGCGCTCAGGGAGCGGACGGCGCAATTCTCGGCGCAAGAGCCACCTACATTGCAGGCTGCGCCGGTACTGCCTGCACTATTGCCGATGAAGCATACGGCATACCCGCAACGGGTACAATGGCGCACTCATGGGTACAGATGTTCCCGGACGAATATACCGCCTTCAAGACCTACTGCGAGTGCTATCCTGAGGGGGCAACACTGCTTGTCGACACATACGACGCGCTCGGAAGCGGAATTCCGAACGCCATACGCGCTTTCCGCGAGGTACTGCTGCCGAAGGGAATAAAAAAGTGCGGAATCAGGCTTGACTCGGGAGACATTACCTATCTTACGAAAAAGGCGCGCAAAATGCTGGACGATGCCGGATTTGACTACTGCAAGATAGTCGTCTCCAATTCGCTTGACGAATATATTATCCGCGACCTCATGCGCCAAGGCGCAAAGGTGGACGCTTTCGGCGTCGGCGAGCGCATGATAACCTCAAAAAGCAACCCCGTTTTCGGTGGAGTATATAAGCTTTGCGCCGTCGAGGAAAAAGACGGCACTATTGTGCCGAAAATAAAAATAAGTGAAAACGCCGCAAAGGTCACGACGCCTCACTTTAAAAAGGTTTACCGCCTTTACAGCAACGATGACATGAAAGCGGAGGCGGATCTTGTGTGCCTCCATGACGAAGTGATCGACGACACAAAACCGCTTGAAATATTTGACCCTGTTCATACGTGGAAGCGTAAAACACTGACAAATTTCACGGCAAGAGAGCTTCTTGTTCCGGTCTTTCGCGGCGGAGAGCTGGTATACCGACTGCCTTGCATAGAGGAAATACGCGAGCACTGCAAGAGAGAAGTCGAATTTCTCTGGGACGAGGTGCTGCGCTTTGAAAATCCGCATAACTACTATGTTGACCTCTCAGAAAAACTGTGGAACATAAAGCACGATATGCTTTACAGCATGAGAAAAAACGGTCAGTCATAAAAAGCATAAAAATTCCCGCCTGTCGGCGGGGATTGCAAAACGGTGAATCCTCCGTATGAACTTCCATCATACGGAGGATTTTTATATTCATATCATAAAATTTCGTCGCCTGAAAACGGGTTTTAAAACAGATTACTGAAGGTGAGCACCGTTACTCCAAGCAGGAGAATATAGAAGTGCGCCATTTTGTCTTCCTGAATGGTTTTGGGAGCAGTTTGACAAATCGGAAGTTATGTGCCCATCAAATTTCGTATCTATAATACCGGGTGATAAGCTCAGCCATGCTTGAAGCTACCCTTTTCCAACAATACTCTTCGTGTTCCCAAATATAAATAGCAGTTTCATCTATTACTCCGTAGACGTCAGCATGGTAGCAATAGTAATCGCCGCATCCGTTTGTCCCAAAGAATATAAACCTATCCAATTCTTTTGCAAATTCTTCATCGCTGTACTCTTTTTGAATTTCTCTGTTGAGTTTAGACTGTTCGATAATCTCTTTTGATGATAAAAGGAGATATCTGTCGCCGTCCATTTCCTGAAGCAACGCTCGTAGCTCTTTTGGAAAAGTATAGCCAACTGCTTTTTCGGCATCATCTATTTCGTTTTTGGGGCAAGGGGGTTGTATTTCCACAAACTTATTGTCATGCGTTAATTCAAAAACCAATTCTCGGTACATAATTGTATTATTTCTTACCTGTAATATTCGACTATCTTTTTCATATCCGCAAAGCGCGTCTCGCCGTCGGTTTCGGTAAAAACTCCGGCAATATAACGCACTCCCCTGCTCTCAAAAGTGCATATCATGCAGTAGTTATTTTCAAGACTGCCGGTTTTAAGTCCCGTAACCTCGGGGCAGTAATACTTGCTTTCCGGATCGAGCAGCAAATTCGTGTTTTTCCAGGTGTTTGTATGTCCGCTTGCATAAGTCATGTTATCCGAAGCAAGGCGCGCGTATTTCATAATGATGTCATTTTCCGCCGCGGAAGAGGCAAGAATTGACATATCCTCCACGGTTGAATAATGTTCCTCATCAAAATAGCCGTCGGGAGAGGTAAAATTGCTTCCGCACATGCCGATTTCCTTTGCATAGCGGTTCATTTCGGAAACGAAAACGGAAACCGCCTCCGCACCGCTCATATCGCCCTCCGAAATGCGCTTTCCTGCCGCCGCGGCAAGCGCGTACGCCGCATCGTTGCCGGACGGAAGAAGCATGCCCTCTATCAGCATTTCACATGTGAGCGTGTGATGTGTTTTTATAAAAGCAATCGAAGAATGTTCGTTTACCATCTCAAGCTCATCTCCCGGTGTTATAAGCTCTTCAGGAGAGAGAATTTCAAGAGCGCAGAGCGCGGTCAGGAGCTTTGTCGTGCTCGCCGGATAAAGAATTTTCTCTTTTCCGCGCTCAAAGATGATTTTTCCGGTATCAGCGTTATAAACAAACGCTTGGGGAGCGTCAATCCTAAGCTCGTCTCCGCTCTCCTTGATTTCAACAGAGCTTAGCGTAGCAAGCGTTCCGTCCTCGTGTAGCACCGCCGCACGCCTGTCGTCTATGCTTATTCTGCGCTTCCCGCAGGAGCAGAGCACTGCCGCGGCGCAAAGCAGCATGCAAACCGCCGCGCCCGCAAATCGTACTGTCTTTTTTCGTATTTTACTTTCAGTTTTAATTTTGCTCATTTTCCTTTTCAGTTTTTTTCGGCGAATCGCATTTAAGAGAGGGGAACTCAAGCGTGACCTTGAACAGGTCGCCGTCAACATATATTTCCATTTTGCCGTCCTGAAGCTCGGTAAGACTTTTTGCGATTGAAAGTCCGAGCCCGCTTCCCTCGCTGTGTCTTGATACGTCGCCGCGCACAAAGCGTTCCGAAAGCTCGTCTGCCGAGATATTAAGGGGATATTTCGACGTATTTCTGAGAACAATGAAGCTTCTTCCGTTCTTTTCATAAAGGTCGAAGTATACCCGCGTTCCAGACAGGGCATATTTTATCACATTGCTTATAAGATTGTCAAGTATACGCCAGAGATGCCTGCCGTCCGCCTGAATCGTGACAGCTGAATCAGGCAGGCGCAAAACCGGCTCAAGTCCCGCGGCTCTGAGACGCTCTCCGTACTCTCCTCCGACCTGCGAAAGGAACTCGCCGAGGTCGCACGGCTCTTTTTTGACCTCAAGATTTCCGCTTGACGCTTTCGACGCTTCGACAAGGTCCTCCGTCAGCTTTCGGAGGCGTGCCGACTGACGTTCGAGCACCTCAATATATTCGTTTGTCTTTTCCTCATCGGGATTTTCCGACTCGCGCTCCGCTTTAAGAAGCCCCACGTAATTTACAATAGAAGTAAGAGGCGTTTTGAGATCGTGAGAAACATTTGTTATCAGCTCTGTCTTGAATCTTTCGCTTTTAATGCGGTCCTCAACTGCGCGCGTCATGCCCTCGCCGATGTGATTAAGCGCTTCTCCGTGCTCCTTGAACTCGGGAAGCATATATGATGTATCAATTTGGCTGTCAAGATTTCCGGAGGCAATGCTTGCGCCTCCTTTTTTAAGGCGCAGCAACATCCATGTGACATAAAGTGCAAGCGCGCCGAAGGCAAGCAATCCAAGCACAAGCAAAACCACGGCAATCTCGATATTCATTGACGCCGCAAGGCTTATTACGATAACGCTCCATATAAAGGCGACTGCAAGACATATAACGGTCTTTGCGTAGAGCGGGAGACAGTGCAATACGTGCCGCGCGGCGCGCCCGATAAAGCAAACGGCATGCCATACCGCACGAATGACATAGAAAATAATCGTATTTTTGAAAAGCGTACCCGATTTTACC
>JBJFAQ010000095.1:0-5399 GCA_051887995.1 Eubacteriales bacterium | reverse complement strand
GGAATGAGAGCGTCCGTTATGATGTTCCTGCCGGCGCTTACGATGACGGGCAAGATAAACTCTCTTGCAATTCAGCTTTCCAAAATCGGACTTACTATGAGAGGCTTGTTCGGCGAAGGGACGGAGAGCAAGGGGAATTTGTACCAAATATCGAATCAGGTTACACTTGGAATTTCCGAAGAGGAAACTCTCAAAAAGCTCGGAGACATTGTTGCTCAGATAAACGAACAGGAAAGAAAGCTCAGAACCACGCTTCGCAGTGAAAACAACGATTGGCTTTGCGACCGTATTATGAGAGCCGAGGGCACGCTCAAATACGCGCATATGCTTTCATCGTCTGAATTTACCGAGCTGTTTTCGGACATAAGGCTCGGAATCGCGCTTGGAATCATACATGACATAGATTACATGACGCTGAGCAGTCTGCTTGTTGAAATTATGCCTGCAACTCTCACTATTTTGCTCGATAAAAAGCCTCAGACAGAAGCCGAAAGAGATCGTGCGAGAGCGGCACACGTTAAAAATGTGCTGAATAAATAATTAAAAAATATCAATAAAAAAGGAGAGATGATTATGAACCGTTTTACACAAAAAGCCCAGAACACACTGAACCGGTCATTAGCGCTTGCACGTGAAATGGGGCATACCTATATCGGTTCAGAGCATCTGCTGCTTGCGCTTGCATCGGAAGCTGACGGAGTTGCATCAAAGGTGCTTGAAAAATATCATGTTACTCCCGAACAGATAAGGGAAGAAATAGAAAACATGGTCGGAACGGGCGTTCCGAGTTATGTGACCTCATCAGACCTTACGCCGAGAACCAAGAAGATAATCGAGGGCGCGGCATATGAGTCGATGAGGTACGGTCAGGGATATATCGGCACGGAGCATCTGCTGCTTGCACTTCTTTCCGAGACAGACTCTGTCGGAGTTAAAATTCTCGATTCGCTTGGAGCTAACATTGACGATATCAAAAGCGAAGTTGTTTCACTTTTTGAAGAAATGGGAAGCTCCGGCGGCAGCGGACGCGATGAAGCGGGTGCTGGAGGCGGAAAAGCAAAGACTTCAAAGAAGGCGGATATAAAGGGCGCACCTACGCTTTCCGGCTTCGGGCGTGATCTTACCGCCCAGGCAAAAGAAGGAAAAATCGACCCAATTATCGGTCGTGACAAGGAAACCGAACGTGTGATTCAGATTCTGTCGCGCCGCACAAAGAACAATCCGTGTCTTATCGGCGAGCCGGGCGTCGGAAAAACCGCTGTTGTGGAGGGTCTGGCGCAGAGAATCGTTGACGGAAACGTCCCCGAAACGCTGAAGGACAGGATTATTGTTTCTCTTGACATTCCCGCAATGATAGCGGGTGCGAAATACCGCGGTGAGTTTGAGGAAAGAATGAAGAATGTCATGGAGGAGGTCTCCAAAAATCCTCAGATAATTCTGTTCATTGATGAAATTCACACGATAATCGGCGCGGGCGCCGCCGAAGGTGCCGTCGATGCGGCAAATATAATCAAACCGGCGCTTGCAAGAGGAGAGATGCAGGTTATCGGTGCAACGACTATCAGCGAGTACCGCAAGCACATTGAAAAAGATGCGGCGCTTGAAAGACGTTTCCAGTCAGTTCTTGTAAACGAACCGTCGCCGGAGGAATCTGTTGAGATTCTTAAAGGACTTCGTGACAAATATGAGGCGCATCACAAGCTGAAAATCACCGATGAGGCAATCGAAGCTGCCGTTTCGCTCTCAAAACGTTATATAACAGACCGTTTTCTTCCCGATAAAGCGATAGACCTTGTCGATGAAGCGGCGTCAAGAATCAGAATTTCCGCGTTTACTTCGCCTACTGATGTAAAAGAGATAGAGGATAAGCTGAGAGCCATTTCAAAAGAAAAGGAAGAGGCTATCGGAGGTCAGGACTTCGAGCGCGCCGCACATCTGCGCGACGAAGAAAAGAAGCTTCAGGCGGAGTACGACAAGAAAAAATCGGAGTGGGAAAAGAACAATGACAAAGCCGACCACGCGGTTGAGGCGTCGGATATTGCCGACGTTGTGACACAGTGGACGGGAATCCCGGTAAACAAGCTCATGGAGGAGGAGAGCGAAAAGCTGCTTAACCTCGATAAGCTCCTGAAAGAGCGCGTTATCGGTCAGGACAGAGCCATTGACGCCATTTCCCGCGCAATCCGCAGAGGACGAATCGGGCTTAAGAACCCGAACAGACCTATCGGCTCATTCATCTTCATAGGTCCTACCGGTGTCGGAAAGACGGAACTGACAAAAGCACTGGCTGATGTTATGTTCGGAGATCCGAACGCAATGATACGGCTCGACATGTCCGAATATATGGAAAAACACAGCGTCTCGAAGCTCATCGGTTCGCCTCCCGGTTATGTCGGATTTGAGGAAGGCGGTCAGCTTACCGAAAAGATACGCCGTCACCCGTATTCCGTGGTGCTTTTCGATGAGATTGAGAAAGCTCACCCGGATGTGTTCAATATAATGCTTCAGGTGCTTGAGGACGGTATCCTTACCGATTCTCAGGGACGAAAGGTTGATTTCAAAAATACCATTATTATTATGACGTCAAACGCCGGTGCATCGGATATCGGCGGGGCAAAAAATCCTCTCGGCTTCGTTTCGTCGGATGCCGGTGAAACCGAGCAGAAAAAGCAGGATGAAATCATAATGAATGCGCTGAAATCGACTTTCAGACCCGAATTTCTCAACCGAATTGACGATATTATCATCTTTAATAAGCTCTCGCACGAGGATATCTGCAAAATTGCTTCTCTTATGCTTTGTGAAGTCAAACACCGCGTTGCAGACATCGGAGTTGAGCTGTCGTTTGATGATTCCGTCGTTGAGCTTGTCGCAAAAGAGGGATTTGACCCTGTATATGGCGCAAGACCGCTGCGCCGTGCCATAGTCCGCATGGTAGAAGATACTTTCTCGGCGGAAATGCTTGAAGGAAGGATTTCAAAAGGCGAAAAAATAGTAGCTAAAGCGGACGGCGAAAAAGTCGTATTTGAAAAGGCGGTCGGATAAATTTTTACGGCAGGAGATAAGGCAAAATGCTTTATCTCCTGTTTTTATTTCATAAAAAAATATGTTTTCTGCTTTTGTGCGAAAGTATGAAAAGTTAAAACGGACAAAAATCATGCTGTTTTTTTGTTTATCTTTTACAAATGGGCGTTTTTGAGAGTTTTCTTTTTTGGCGAAAAAGAAAAAAATAAGTCCGGAAATATCTTGCAATAAGGTTTGAAAACTTATATTTTGTGTTTGATTCGTAATACAAAATATAAGGAAAATAGTGTATAATATTGAAGTAAGGAACGGTTTCCGCAAAGAGTGGAACCGATACACAAAACACACTAAGGAGAACAATATGAAATCGATGAAGAAAATCATGTACGTCCTCTCAGTGGCAATGCTTATTGCGCTGCTTCTTGCGGTCGCAGTCATGGCTGAAACAGCTACCGGCAAATTCGGTGTGTTCGGCGCGACAGACGGCTCCGAAAGCGCACTGACCTGGACATTCGCACCTGAGAAATTCACCGTTGACGGGGTAGAGTACGAGGCTAACACGCTCGTCATCTCCGGTACGGGCACAACATGGACCTATGAATCCGGCACGGTCGGATACATGAACGGCGGCTGGAATGTATCCGGTTTCCCGTGGACTGCATACCATGCCTCGGTTGAAAAGATCGTTATTACCGCACCGATTACAAAAATTCCGGCAAAAGCTTTTGCACGTCACTTTAAGCTGACAACAGTGCTTTTTCCGGAGACATATAAAGAGTTTGACACCTCGGAGCCGTTCAATGAAATAAAGACTCTGAAAACCATCGGTGTAACCGGCAAGGACGTTGTTGAGGGCGTTTGGGATTTTCGTAATTTTACATATATAAATAATGAATACTCTCTGCTCTATACGGCTGTTCCCTCGCCTGTAATTTTCCTTCCGGCTGATGCAAAGTATAAGTCGGTTGAGACAAACGATACGGGAAGTGCCGGCATGCTGGCGCTTTACGCAAAGTATGCCCTTAACGCAAAATTCTTCGTAACCGCGGGCTCCGACGGTGAGAAGATAGCTAACAACACAAAGAAAAATGCGAGCGGCTGGTATACTTCATCTTCGTTTGTTGTATCCGTAACAACCGGATACGATTATGACCCGACCAAAGTGGAGGAAACAGGACCTGTTATTCCTTCGGGCGGAGGAACTTCCGGTGATACAACCACTTCCGGATTCAGCCCGTACTGGCCTGTTGCCGAGGACGGAAAATCCGGTACATTCGGTATCTATACCGCAACAGATGAGACTAAAAACGCACTTAAGTGGACATACGACACTGTCAAATTCACAGTAGACGATGTTGAATATGACCCCTTTACACTCGTAATTACAGGTACAGGCGCGAAATGGTCATATCCGGAAAAAACAGTTTCCTATGTTTCCGGAGGCTGGACATACAAGGGTCTGCCTTGGTATCACCTCAGAAACGATATAAAGAAAGTTGTTATCGCAACCGAATCTGTTACGAGCTTCCCGGCAAATGCATTTGCGGGTATGACAAAAATGGAAACCTTCCTTTTCCCGCAGAACTATACAGAGTTCAGAGCTACCTCCATGTTCAACGGAAGCAACAAGCTTACAACAATCGGATATAACGGGACGGAATACGTAAGAGGCGTTATCGACCTTCGTAAAATGACATATATCGATAACTCATGCGCTATTTCATGGTTTGCAAACTCTTCCGAGATAGTATGGCTTCCCGAAACCTGCACATATAAAACCACCGAAGTCGGTGAAACAGGTAGCGCAGGCATATTCGTGCTTTATGATAACAACTCAACGGCTATTACCTTTGCCTGTGTTGCAGGAACAGACGGTGAGAAGATTGCAAAGCAGACTCAGGAAAACAAGAACGGCTATCACAAGAACAAGAGCTTCTCGGTTACCATCGTTTATGAGTACATAGCTCCTGAAATTCTTGATACTCCCGAAGATATTGCGGATACATTCGACTATTCCATTTATGAGAAAGCAACCGCAAGCGGACACCTTGTTGCAGGATCTTATTGTAATGCAAACTGGTACTATTTTGAAGATACAAAGACACTTATGTATCTGGCAGCTACAACAGGATATACCGAGACCGGTACAATCGCTGCAGCTGAAGACAAGATAGGATGGGCTGATTACAAGAATGACATCGAGCATATCGTAATAGGCCCCGGCATCTCAAAGATCACGGGCGGCGCGTTCGCAGATATGTCCGCAGTCAAGGATATTCGCCTTGGCTCGAACATAACAAGATGTTCTTCGGGAACATTCAAAGGATGTAGCTCCCTTACAACCATCTGGCGTGCAAACGGAGAGCGTGTTGAGG
>JBJFAQ010000094.1:0-5537 GCA_051887995.1 Eubacteriales bacterium | reverse complement strand
GTCGGAGAAGGAAAGCGTGCCATATGGCTTCGCATAAACGAGAAAGAGCCTGAAAAAGTACAGTTCCGCCACGGAAAGATTTCGATTGAGAATAACAGAATATTCGGCGGCACGGTTGACCTTACCTCCGCCGAATCTGTTACGGTTTGCGGAAACACAATAAAAATATGCGGCACAGAGCCGCTTGCACTGCGAGACTGCCGAAACGTAACGATATCGGGCAACACCTTTGAAAAATAACTTTTGTCAGCTCAAATAAAACTCCCGCCGACAGCTCATTGTCGGCGGGAAATTTATTATATTGAGTTTTCCGCGGCTCTCAAAGTGTTTCTGAGGAGCATTGCAATCGTCATCGGACCTACGCCGCCCGGAACGGGTGTGATAAACGATGCTTTTGGCTCAACCTCCGCGAAATTGACGTCGCCCCTCAGCTTGCCGTCCTCGCCACGGTTAATTCCGACGTCGATGACGACCGCTCCGTCCTTTACCATATCCGCGCCGAAAAACTCGGGCTTTCCGATTGCGGCGACAAGAATGTCCGCGCGGCGGCAGACAGAGGCAAGGTCCGCTGTCTTTGAGTGGCACACGGTAACGGTGGCGTTATTTGCGAGCATAAGTATAGCAAGCGGCTTTCCGACAATATTGCTTCTGCCGACGATAACACATTCCTTTCCGCACACGTCGATGTTATACCGATGAAGAAGCTCCATAACACCCGCCGGGGTACAGGGAAGCAGGGAAGCTCCGCCGGTTACGATTTTTCCTACGTTTACGGGGTGAAAAGCATCAACGTCTTTTGAGGGAATGATACTGTCAAGAACCTTTTTCTCATCTATATGCGAAGGGAGAGGGAGCTGAACGAGTATTCCGTGCACCGAGGCGTCGGCGTTCAGGCGCTCAATCTCGGAGAGCAGCTCTGCTTCCGTCGTTTTTTCGGGAAGCTCTATTACCTGTGAGCAAATTCCCACCTGTTCGCATGCTTTCTTCTTGTTTCTTACATACACCTGTGACGCCGGATTTTCCCCGACTATAATAACCGTAAGTCCCGGTGCAAAGCCGTTTTTTTGGCGAAATTCTCCGACCTTTTCCGCAATTTCGGCGCGTACTGCTGCCGAGACCGCTTTTCCGTCAATTATCTGTGCCATTTTCTGTCTCCTTTTTGTCATTTTCCGCTTTGTCTGTGCTTTGTGTGTCCTCTGTTTTTTCGGACTTTTCCGCTTTTTCCGGATTTTCTTTGACATCTGCGTTCCCGAGGGCGCCGAGCGAGCCTGCCTCAGCCGGTTTTACACGCCTTTTTATAAACACGGCAGTGCATACGGCAACGCAGAGGATAAATCCGAGCACGCCGACAAGCTGTGATATTTTTATATTTCCGACGTAAAGGCTGTCGGAGCGAAATCCCTCGATGAAGGCTCTGCCGAGCCCGTACCAGCCGATATACATAAGGAAAATCTGACCGTGGAATTTCTTTTTGCGGTACAGCGCGTTGATGATAAGAAAGCCTATCAGATTCCAGAGCGATTCATATAAGAAAGTCGGGTGAACCGCGGTCGTTACGTATCCGCTCGCATAGGAGTTTACCTCCATTACCCACGGGAGATTTTCTGCGCCCGGCGTTGCCCAGGTCTTTCCGAGAAATTCAAATTTTGAGAGGTCGCCGAACGCTTCTCCGTTGCAGAAGTTGCCCCATCTGCCGATTATCTGCCCTATCATGACGCCGGGGGCTATCATATCAAACGCGCGCAGAAAATTCTTTTTCTTTACGCGGCAGACGATGTATACCGTGACAATTCCCGTGAGGATTGCACCGTATATGGCAAGCCCGCCGTTCCAGATGGCGATTGCCTCCCACAGGCTGTGATATTCGTCAAGACTTGTGAGCACATAGTATGCTCTTGCGCCGATGACGGAGAAAAATACGGTATATATGAAAAGGTCAAGCATGTCATCGGAGGTGAAGCCCTCCTCGCGCCCGCGGTAGCAGGCATAGAGAAAGGCAAGCAGTATTCCGACGACGATAATAAGTCCGTACCAGCGTATTTCAAGTCCAAAGATGTTCAGGGCGACCGGATTTATTGAAAATTCGGGAATCCCAAGTCCCGGAAAGGATATTACGGTCATGATTTTACCTCCTGCCGCCTTCGGCGGCTTTTTTTATTCTTTGCCGTCAAACGGCCAAACGACGGATAACGTGATGCATTCGGGTCTGAAAAGCTCCCTGAACATAGAGACGGCTTCCTCGCGGCGAATGGAGGCGATTATATCGGCATATCCGAACAAATCATAGCCTTCAAAGGCATATGCAAGGAGATTGTTTGCAATGTCGTCTGTCGAGTCAAATTCGCGGACAAAAGAGGAGTAAAATACCTTTCTGCACCGCTCAAATTCTTCGTCCGTAAAGCCTTCGGACAGCTTTTTCTCCGTAAAATCGCATATTCTGCGGAAAACCTCGTCCGGGTCGTCCGACTCGCCCGAAAGCGTGTAAAATCCGAAATCCGATGACAGCGTGTAAGAGCTTCCCATGCCGGGAGAAATAAGCCCGTCGCGGTACAGTTCTCCGTAAATTTTGCTTGTCTGAGAGAACAAAAGGTCGCCGATGATGGTAATTCCGACGTCTCGCCTCTCGCGTTCTGCGGCACTTGCGGGAATGGCGGTGTCTTTTATGCCGATATCAAAAATCGGCTTTGCAAGTTGCATGCGGCACTCTGTACGGGACACCTGCGCGCGCGGAGGTTCGGAGACCTTGCGGCGCACTATGTTTACGGGCGATTTTTTGGGAAGATGCGCGTCCGCAATTTTAAGCACTTCCTCCGTGCATACGTTTCCGCAGACGACAAGCGCCATGTTTGAAGGATTGTAGAATACTCTATGGCAGCGGTAAAGCAGCTCAGGGGTTATGCGTTTTATGCTCTCTTTCGTCCCGCAGATGTTTTTCCTTATATCATGATTTTTGTATAGACCGCTTAGCATGGCAAAATAGGAGCGCGACGAGGGATTATCGTCGTACATTCCGATTTCCTCGGCTATTATCCCCTGTTCCTTTGCAACGGACTGCTCCGTGAAAAACGGTGTCATGACAAAGTCAATCAGCTCCGCGAGACATTCGGAAAAGTGCGAGGTACAGCTGAAAAGAAAAACCGTTTTGTCATATGAGGTATATGCATTGGCGTCAGCTCCGAGCTCGGCAAAGCGGTCAAAGGCGTCGCTTCCGTCCTCGCAGGTAAACATTTTGTGCTCAAGAAAATGGGCGATGCCGTCCGGTACCAATGTGGGAGAAGTATCGGTGTCGAGCATGAAGCCGTTGTCGACCGAGCCGTAGTGCGTGGCGAAAAGCGCGTAGGTGTTTGACATGTTTTTCGGAAAAACGTATATCGTAAGACCGCTTTTGTGCTTTATAACGTCGTATTTTTCACGAAGGAGGGAGCTTTTCTTTTCTGTTATGACATCATTCATCGGCAAATTCCTCCTTTTCACCGCCTGACGGGAGAGATGCGTGTATAAATGCGCTTGTGTCGGGTGCAAATCTGCGTGCGGCACGAATCACATCCTCCTTTGTGACATGTGACAGCCGCTCAAGCGCTGTGTCTACGCTCTCGCACAGCCCGCCGAGCAGCCGTATACGGTAATAGCTCTCAAGTGAGAGCGCCGAGTCGTCAACCTGAAGATAGCTGTTCTCAATTGCTTTTTTTGAACATTCAAACTCATAGTCCGAGATGTTTCCACGCTTGATTTCCTCAAACTGCTTTAAAATTTCGCGCTGTACGCGCTCTTTGTTTTCACTGCTGATGCCTGAGCGGACGTAAAGCACGCCTTTTGTAAAGTCAAACGTGGAGGAGCAGGAATAGCACAGGCTCTGCTTCTCGCGTACATTTCGGAACAGCTTTGAGGAGGAAGACCCGCCGAAAATGTCATTAAATACGATTGCCGCATAGAGGTCGGGGTCGCAAAGCCCGAGATCCGAGCGAAAGCCTACTGTCAGCTTTCCCTGACTTACCGGCATTTTTTCTTCGGCAAAACGCATATGGCTCGGTGCGCGTTTCAGTATGGTTTTATTAAGTGCCGCGGCGCTTTTTCCAAGGCGGGCGGCGAGAGGGAAAACGAGCTTTTCCGCTTCCTCTCTTGTTCTTTCTCCGATGTAGATGATGTTCGGAGCGTATGAGGAAACAAATTCGCCGAGATACGCGGTGACGTCCTCTCTTGTTATTTTTTCAACCTCCGCTTTGCTGCCGAGCAGTCGCAGACCGTAAGGCTCTCCGCCGCACATGATTCCGCGGCAGAGCTGATACGAATGGATTCGCGGGTCGCTGTCCGAGGCACGTATGTTGTCGCAGAGAATTTTCTTTTCGTTTTCCACCGTTTCATGAGGGAAGAATCCGCCTTCCGAGAGAAGCGGGTCAAAAATCATATCGGACAGCGTTTCAAGTGTTCCGAACATAATATCAGTGCCGTCCGGAACATATGACTTTCCGAGACATTCGCATACAAACCCGGCGCAGACGTTGTCTCCGCTGCGGTCAAACATTGTGGCGATGTTAGCGTCATATAAATCATCAAGCCTGCGGCTGAGGCTTCCTATATCGGGGAAACGGCGGCAGCCCTGTTTCAGAACCGAGAGCATAAGACTGCATAGCCTTGCGGAAACCGGCTCAAACGGCATGGGAAACGTGACCGTTACAAGCTCGGTTTTGAATTTGTCTGTATTAAGTGTGAGCAGTGTGCCTCCGCCGAGGTCTGTTTTTATCGGTTTTATAGACATGATTTGCCTTTCGGACGTGACGCGCAGAGCGGCCGCGTTTTTTATTATGTCACTTAAGTAAATTTCGTATTACGTCGAGCGTGCCGTCGGGAAGCAGGGCTTCCGCCTCAGACCACTTTCCCTCCGAGATAAGATTCCTTACTCTTGTTGATGAGATGTCTGCGAAGCGTTTTTCGCACGGCATGAGAAGCGTTTCCGTTTCGGGAGAGGCGGCGCGGTTGTATTCCGCCATTGAAAGCTCGTAATCAAGATCGTCTTTTCCGCGTATGCCTTTTATGATGGTGCGGCACCCCAGCGCCTCCGCAAGGTCGGTGAGCAGTCCGTCGCTTGAGACTACCTCCGCGTTTTCTATGCCGCGGCAGGCAATTTTTGCCAGACGCACGCGCGTTTCCATGTCAAAAAGATACTTTTTGGACGAATTTATGAGCACTGCGAGATAAACCTTGTCGTACAGCTTTGCACAGCGGCGCAGAATATCCATGTGTCCCGTTGTTATCGGATCGTAGCTCCCGGGCAGTATTGCCTGCCGTTCGGCATTGTTTTTGTCTTTATTCATTTTCTTCACCGTCACTTTTTTTCGGCGTGAGCAGCGTAATATGCGAGATTCCGTGCCGCACGGTGCGCAATACCTCGAATCGGTCCGCAAGAGAGGCGTTTTTTCCGAAAACATTTTCATAACTGCCGCTTTCGCATACTATAAGCGCGGTGCGTTTTATCTTTCTGCCCTCGAGCAAAAGACCAAGTACGGTAGGAATGACCTTCTCCGCATACGGAGGGTCAA
>JBJFAQ010000093.1:0-5563 GCA_051887995.1 Eubacteriales bacterium | reverse complement strand
AATCATATCTCTCGCCAAAATCCACCGTTTTCTCGGAACAGATGGCACTTTTTGCCGCAGGCACTATCCATTCGGTTCTCCGAAGAGAGCAAAATGCCTTTTCAGAGGAGGACAGAGAGCAGCTTGCATTTGCTTCTTCCGCCGCAGGAGCGGCAATCAGCGTAACAGGCACCGGATTTCCGCACCCGCTCGGTTACAGTCTGACGCTCTTTCACGGCGTGCCGCACGGAAAGGCATGCGCCGTATTCGACCCGGACTATCTGCATTTGAACGGGACGACAGAAGTGGGACAAGCGCGGCTTTCCGTTCTTTACGAAAAGCTGAGCACAACTGAAGAGAGCCTGTCCGCGCTTCTTCTTCGTCTGGCGAACGTAAATATCTCGCTCACGGACGACGAGATAAAGCACCATGTCGACCTTATAAAAGACGCAGGAAACTACGTAAACAGCCCGTATGTCCTGTCTGATGAAGAAAAATACGATATATACCGCAAGCATTTTGCAAATTGACATATAGCCGACCGCGCCGTTGCGCGGTCGGCTTTCTCTCACCCCTTGACATTATTCGACATAAAATAGGAAGGAAGGAGGTATGAATATGGATCAATCGGTCTGTACCGCCTCCCTGTCCTCTCAGACTTACGCGCTGAAAGCACAGAAGGCGCTGGCAAATGCCGCAATTATGAGCCGCGTCGTGCGGCTTGATGCTTCAAAGAGCAAAAAAGGCTGCTCTTACGGCATAGAATTTTCGTGCGGACATTTGCATAATGTTGAAAATATTCTCCGCCAAAAGAACATTCGCATACGCGCGCTTTACAGCGGAGACACCGAGCTATGATATACTTTGACAATGCCGCGACATCGTTCCCGAAGCCCCCGCAGGTACTGCGCACGGTAAACGACTGCCTAAGAAACTACTGCGGCAATCCCGGACGGGGCTCTCACTTTCTTTCGCGCAAATCGGCTGAAGTTGTGTATTCCTCAAGAGAGGAAGCCGCCTCGTTTTTCGGGCTGTCCGGCGCTGAGAACGTCGTTTTCACATACAACGACACTTACGCGCTCAACTTTGCAATCAAAGGAGTGCTTCACAGAGGTGACCATGTGATAATCAGCGACATGGAGCACAATTCGGTCTACCGCCCGGTTTACAGAATGGCGCATGAGAACATGATAACCTATAATATCTTTGACTCACTGTGCCTTGAGAACCCGCGGACACCGGATATGATATGCGAAAGCATTGAAAAGCTGATTCGTCCGAGTACTCGGCTTATCGCCGTCACTCATGTATCGAATATCTGCTCCGCCGCACTTCCGCTCGAAGAAATCGGAAAGCTATGCCGCAAATACAAAATCACGTTTCTTGTCGACGCGGCACAATCGGCAGGGCATCTTCCCATAAACATGGAAAAGATGAACATTGACCTGCTGTGTGCCCCTGCACACAAAGGACTGTTCGGGATTCAGGGCTGCGGACTTCTCCTCATGCGGGGCGGAACAGATCTTTCTCCCCTCATCGAAGGAGGAAGCGGCGTAAATTCGCTCGCACCGGAAATGCCCGAGCTTCCTCCCGAAAGATACGAAGCGGGAACAATTTCCGTTCCCGCAATTGCGGCGCTCGGCGAGGGAATACGGTATATAAATTCGGTAGGACTTGACGCCATTCACGAAAAAGAAGAAAAGCTCTTTTGCAAGGCGGCCGATATGCTCTCGGATATTCGAGGGGTAACGGTCTACGCCCCAAATCACTTAGGTTCAACTCTGCTCTTCAATGTAAACGGAAGCACGCCCGAACAGACATCAGAGCGTCTTGACCGCGCCGGAATATGCGTCCGAGGCGGTTTTCACTGCTCGCCGCTCGGTCACAAGGCGCTGATGACAGGCGAAAACGGCGCGGTACGCGCCAGCTTCGGTCTTTTCAATACCGAAAGAGAAGTAACGGAATTTTGCCGTGTGTTAAAAGAAATCGCATCGGAAGGAAGTTAAAAAATCCCTCTCAGGCGATGCCTGAGAGGGATACCGTCAGTTTTTCGGCTCCGGGGCGGTATTGTCACACTCTTCCCAGAATTCCTTGACCATTTTTTCATATTCGTCTCTGCTCAGAAGATAACTCATGCCGTGATCTGCGCCATCGGAAATCAGAATTTTTTTCGGCGCGGTACATGCCTCATAGTTTTCGTACGTCATTTCAACCGGAACAAAGCCGTCGCTCGCTCCGTGGACAAACATAACCGGAATTTTGTTTGTTTTCATTGCGTCGAGCGTCGAATAAGAATCCGCGTCCATATCTATGCGTGCGCGGCAAAGTGCATCGACCTGCCTCTTGCGAAGCCCATATGAGAGGCGCAGCTTCTTTTCCGTGACGTGCTTCCAGATTTCCTTTGCGGAAGTGAATCCGCAGTCCGCCATAATGCCGTGTACATTTTCGGGAAGCTCCTCACAGCCTGACGCCATAAGAACGGTTGATGCTCCCATGGATATTCCGGCAAGATATATAGGATAGCCCTCCGCGCCGTTTGCGTTAAGCCACTTCACCCACTCAAGGCAGTCAAATCTCTCAACCATTCCGAAGCCCATATAATCTCCGCCGCTGTTGCCCTGCCCTCGCTGCTCGGCGTAAAGAACAGAGCAGCCGTTATCATGCCAGAACGGCGCAATCATACCGAAATCCGACGACCACGACGAGCGCCAGCCGTGCATTGCAACTATAAATCGCTTTGTGTTTTCCGCGCGGTACATATGTCCTGTAAGCTCGGTGCCGTCAAAGCTCGTTATCGTGACTGTCTCCGTAACCGTCTCCTCAAGTTTTCGGCTTGCCTCTGAAAGGAGCTTTGCGTCCTCGCTCTCGGAAAATGAATTCATCATTCTCGACTTTGTTTTCTTCATGGACTTTGGTTCCGTGCGGTCAAGCGCCTCCCTTACAAGTCCTTTTGTAATCGCGTTTGAGACACAAACTAAAGCGGCGGTAGCCGACGCGATAATTCCTGTCGCAACAAGCACTTTTTTCGTTTTTCTTTTCATGTCAGCATTTCCTCCTGAAAAATTCTGTAATATTCTTTCCATTTTATACCTGAATCATACAACGCGATTGTAAACTTAAGTTAAACAAAAAGCATGCAGGTCACAACGTTTTTCAGTGTGACCTGCACGAAATATCATTTAATTTCCGTATAAATCAAATCCCTAATATGCGGGTGAATCCTCTCATATGCGTATCCGCAGCCCATCACATGCGTGGCGAAGAAAACGGCAAGCTCATTTTTGCGGTCGATGAGTGCATATGACGCCGCCGCTCCGTCCCATCCGAACTCGCCCGCAGGACTTTTGGCAAGCGAAATCTCAGGGCGCATGTGAACTCGTCCGCAAAATCCCCAGCCGTAACCGTGCTGGCGAGGCGATGCTCGGAAAGTCTTAAGTCCCTTTTCGCAAAGCTCATTTTTTTCCATAAGCGCGATGGTTTCGGGGCGAAGAAGTCTGTATCCGTCCTCCGAAATGCCTCCGCAGGCAATGGTGTCGGGAATTTTAACATAATCGGTGACGGTTGCGTAAAGCCCCGCGCCTCCGCTTTCATAGCGGTCGGTAAGGCGGTAGCCGTTTGCAATTTCGCGCACTGACGATGTATAATTTGCCATGTTATATGTGTACTGCTGAGCCATGCGCTTTTGGTCTTCATCTGAAAGTACGAATCCCATATTCGTGATTCCGAGCGGCTCAAAAATGATTTTTTTAAGGTATTCTCCGAATGTCATGCCGGACACAACCTCGATAAGCGCGGCAAGCACATCGTGGCAGAAGCTGTAACGATAGTCTGTACCGGGGTCAAATTCAAGCGGCTCGCGCGCCATCGCCCTTACAACATCAATCGTGGTCGCACCGCTGTTCTTTCTCGCCTCAAGAAGCGAGGGAGAATTGCAATTGTAGGTAAGCCCTGCGGACATCGAGAAAAGATGACGGACAAGTATCGGCGAGCTTGCCGGTCTTAAATTTCCTTTTTCATTTACCTTCATTTCGGAAAAATCCGGAATGTACTTATCCAATCTGTCGTCAAGTCCGAGCTTTCCCTCCTCGACAAGACGCATTGCCGCAATACATGTCACAACTTTTGTGACGGAAAACAGCCAAACGAGGCTGTTTTCATTCATTTTTCTTGTTTTTTCGATGTCCTCATAGCCTTCAAAATTGCGGAAAACGGTCTTGTGATGATGCCTCACCTCAATTCCGCAGAGCGGTATTCCGGCATCTTCAAGTGATTCCATGTATTTTTTCAGTTCCCTAAAATCATACATTTGCCTCTTCCTCCGAAAACAATTTTGTTTTGTAAACAATAATATATGTAACAAAAGACAGGACTGCGCCCGCGGCGATATCTATAACCGAATGCTGTTTTAAAAATACGGTCGAGACGCAAACGAGAATAAGCGACACCCACCAGAATATTTTCCATGGGACAGACTGCATTCCCTTTGCCTTGAGTCCTGCGCAGAAAGACGCCGTCATGCCAAGCACATGAATGGACGGACAGACGTTCGTGTTCGTGTCAAATGAGTAAAGTCCCGCGGCAATCCTTGTAAAGATGTTATCCCGCTCAAAAGAAACAGGCCGCAGATTTTGGCATGTCGGGTATACAAGATAAATGACCACTGTAACGGAGTAGCTTATGATTATAAACCACATGTATTTCCGAAAATTCGGAATATCCATAAGTCCGAGATAAATTATCATTCCGATAAGATACACAAACCACATGTAATACGGTATGATAAAATATTCGCAGAACGGTATAAGGTCGTCGAGCGGGCAGTATACCTCGTGAAAATCAAGCGGCAGAACCCTCTCAAGCAAAAGGAACGCAATTCCGTAAACAGGCCAGAAGAAAAGGAGCTTAAGATGGGAAAACTCCTTTGTTCCGAGCAGGCTCGGACGAAATTTTCTGTAATCAACCATTGCTTCCCGTCTCCTCCTGCGCAATCTTTTCATATATTACTTCCGACGCAGGGTAGGAAAAATCGCCTCCGAGACGTTCCTTCTGACGCTCCGCAAGACTGGAATCGGCAATGTAATCGCATACAAGCTCCGAAAGCGCCTCAACGCCTTTCGCAGTTACGGCATAGCCTTTTTTGATGAAAAAATCAAGATTTCTTGTCTCGCACCCCGGAACTGCGTTAATGCATATCATTGGCAGTCCCTTTGACAGTGTTTCGGTGGAGCTGAGCCCTCCCGGCTTGCTGAGAACAAGCTCCGATGCGTCCATGAGCAGGCTTATGTCCTTTGTATATCCGAGCACCTTCACCTTGTCTCCGGCAAGCGGCTCAAGCTCAAGCCGCAACTTTTCATTGTTTCCGCAAACAACTGCAAGCTGTGTGTCGTGCGGCAGCATTTCGGAAAGGCACTCCGTCAGCTCATATATAGGTCCGCAGCCCATGCTTCCGCACATCAGAAGCACCGCGTTTCCGTTTTCACGAAGTCCGAATGTCTTTTTTGCTTCTTTTTTATCCTTGTGGCGGTAAAAATCGGCTCTGACCGGAATCCCGCTCTCAATGATGCGCTCACCGGGAATCCCCGAT
>JBJFAQ010000092.1:0-25149 GCA_051887995.1 Eubacteriales bacterium | reverse complement strand
TGTCAAGACGCGCCTTGTTTTCCGGGTTTTTGGCAAGCACCCACGGGGTGGTTTCGTCTATATACTTGTTTGCGCGGCGGAGCATGGTGAAGACACATTCAAGCCCGTCCGCAATGCGATACTCGTCCATGTTTGCCGTAAGTCCGTTAAATGCGTCGGCACATGCCTTTTTCAGCTCTTCATCGAGCGCCTCCGGGGAGACAGGCGACGGAACAACGCTGTCATTATACTTCTTTAACATGTCAAGCGTGCGTTTCACAAGGTTGCCGAGATTGTTTACAAGGTCGTTGTTATAGCGCGCGATAACACTCTCGTATGTGATTGAGCCGTCGTTTGCAAAAGGCATTTCGGAAAGCGCGTAGTATCTGACGCCGTCGGTGCCGAATTTATCGGCGAGGTCGTCCGCATAAATGACGTTTCCTCTGGATTTCGACATCTTATCAGTTCCGAAATTGAACCACGGATGACCGAAAACCTTTTTCGGCAGTTCAATATCGAGTGCCATGAGCATAATCGGCCAGTATATCGTGTGGAATCTAAGAATGTCCTTTCCTATCATATGAACATCGGCAGGCCAGTACTTTCTGAAAAGCTCGGGCTGTGTCTCAAGCTCCGGGTCGTATCCGAGCGCGGTGATATAGTTTGAAAGCGCGTCAATCCACACGTAAACCACGTGCTTCGGGTCAAAATCAACCGGGATTCCCCACTTAAAGGAGGTTCTTGAAACGCAGAGGTCCTGAAGACCGCCCTCAACCTTTAAGAAATTGTTTATCATTTCCTTTTTGCGCGACTCGGGCTGAATGAAATCCGGATGAGATTCGATATAATCAATGAGCTTCGGCGCGTACTTGCTCATTTTGAAGAAGTACGCCTCCTCCTTCATTCTCTGCACGGGGCGTCCGCAATCGGGACACTTTCCGTCCGTCACCTGCGTATCGGTAAAGAAGGACTCGTCGGGCGTGCAGTACCAGCCCTCGTAATATCCCTTGTATATGTCGCCTTTTTCATAGAGCTTTTTGAATATCTTCTCGACTGATTTTTCATGATAGTCGTCCGTTGTGCGGATAAACTTATCGTAGCTTGTATTCATTCTGTCCCAGACATTCTTTATTTCGCCCGAAACTCCGTCAACATACTCTTTCGGAGACACTCCCGCCTCTTTTGCACAGCTTTCAATCTTTTGACCGTGCTCGTCGGTGCCCGTGAGGAAGAACACATCGTAGCCCATCTGGCGCTTGTAGCGCGCAACGGCGTCGGTCATGATGACCTCATATGTATTTCCGAAATGCGGTTTTCTCGACGCATATGCGATAGCAGTTGTAATATAAAACTTTTCTTTTTCCATTTTGTTAACCAACTTTCTGTATATTGTCTTTAATCAAGCGAAATAAGATACGAAACGAACGCCGCGCGGCAAAGCAGATAATACGGAATAAGGAACACGAAAAGAAGTATGCCAAGCGTCAGCGCCGAAAGGGCAAGAAGCGGGACAAAGCTGAGGTTGAAAAGCGATATTTCGGCAGCGTACCGCCTGACGCGCCCGTGCGATGCCGTACTGATCTCAGCTTTGCCGTTCTCAGCCGAGAAAAGAAGCTCCGGGAGAACAAACGCCGTCGGGAAAAGCCCGGAGAGTGCGGTCATAAAAAGAAAAGCAAGCACGCACACAAGTGCAGAAGAAATTTCCGTTTTTTCAAACGTCCAAAAAACACATGCGTATGCAAGCAAAACCGACGCCGCGCCAACCGCGGCCGCCTTTAAAGCACGCGAAATAAAAATCATGTATAGCTTTCTCAGCCGTTCGGGAGAATCATATCCCCACAAAATATCCGAAAGCCTTGTCTGCTTTCCCTCCGCCATAAGATATGCAATCCGCATGAGGCTGTAATAAAGCGGCAAGGCGAAAAGCGCAAGCAGAAAAATCTCGGCAAAAACAAGAAACCGCGTAAGCTCTCCGCACAGTGCCGACGCAATTGTTTCGTACAGGTAAACAAACGCGTCCGAAAGCATTATAAGCACAAGAGACGCCGCGATAAGCCTTGTCAGATTGCCGCGCTCACCCATCACACGTTTTGCCCGCCATTTAAAATACATCCGTCTGTCGCGCATATTCCCGGTAAGAGGAGAAACAGTCAATGAGAGCACCTCCGTGTTTATTTGCTTTATTATTATATCAGAAAAATCCGTTTAATACAATAGTTTCCTAATTTTTTTACAAAAAAAGCCCCGGACAAGTGTTTAAAACGGCAAAAAATGCAAAGAATAAGTATATCAAACACCCATCGGAAAGAGGTAGTTCAATGAAAAACAAAGCCTGCGGAAACATTGCGCCTATTCTGGCGGAGATGTTCCTTCCCTTCCTGCTCGGAGCGGTACTTTATTACTCCATCGAGATTCTCTGGCGAGGATATTCGCACTGGAGCATGGCGATAGTCGGAGGAATTTGCTTTCTTCTTCTGTACCTTGTCGGGCGTATGTTTCCGAATATGCCGCTGCTTCTCTACTGCATCATCGGTGCAATTCTGATAAGCTCCGCCGAGCTTACCGCGGGAGAGCTGCTGAATATACGGCTCGGACTTGACATATGGGACTATTCCGAGCTTCCGCTGAATTTCAGAGGACAGGTATGTCTGCTTTTCAGCTTTCTCTGGAGTCTGCTCTGCGTGCCTGCTCACCTTATCGCACGCCTGATGAGAACAAAGATTTTCGGTTGCAGCCGCTGAGGAGAGCAAGGAAAAGCCGCCGCGTTTTGCGCGGCGGCCTTAGGGACAGTTTTTACTTAACCTTTTCTTCTATAATATCGGCCGCTCTGTCAAGGCAGTCGTTTTCCATAAGCTCAATCATTCCCCTGTCGCAAAGCGCGGCGAGCTTCGGGTCAAGCGGAATCCTGCCAAGCAGGTCGTAGCCGAATTTTTCCGCCACCTTTTCAATATGGCTGTCACCGAATACCTTTATTTCCCTGCCGCAGTCGGGGCATTTCGCATAGCTCATGTTTTCCACAAGTCCAAGCACGGGAATGTTCATCAGATTTGCCATGTTTGCCGCCTTTTCAACTATCATCGAAACAAGCTCCTGGGGACTGCTGACAATAATTATGCCGTCAAGCGGAATCGACTGAAACACCGTCAGCGGAACATCTCCTGTTCCGGGAGGGCAGTCAACAAACATATAATCCACATCGTTCCAGATAACGTCCGTCCAGAACTGTTTCACAGTCCCCGCAATTACAGGTCCGCGCCAGACAACCGGCTTTGTTTCATCGTCCATAAGCAGATTTACGGACATTATATCTATTCCCGTCGTCGAATGAGGCGGGATAAGACCGTTCTCGTCTCCCTCGACCGCTCCTTTTACGCCGAACGCCTTAGGTATTGAAGGTCCTGTTATGTCCGCGTCGAGAATGGCGCATTTATAGCCCTTTCTCTGCATGTTGACCGCCATCATCGAGGTGACAAGCGACTTCCCGACGCCGCCCTTTCCGCTGACAACGCCTATTACGTGCTTTACACTGCTCAGCTCATTCAGAGCCTCGATTAAACTTTCCGGCTGTTGCGAGGAGCATCCGCTCGAGCAGGTCGAGCAATCATGAGTACATCCCATTTTTGATATCCTTTCTTTATGCATCATCGTCATGCATCATTGCAGAGTTTAGTATACACCGTAAAACGGCATTTATCAAGTGTTTTTTGAAATTTTGCGTATGTTTTATACCGAAAAGCCGCCGTCCACGGCTATTGTCTGTCCCGTGATAAACGCGGCGTCGTCCGAAGCAAGAAAAGCGGCAAGCGCGGCGACCTCTTCCGGCTTTCCGACGCGGCAAAGCGGTGTCTCATCGCAAAGCGCCGAAATGTCTTCAGGAGAAAGACGAGAGTTCATGTCGGTGTCTATAACGCCGGGAGCTATGCAGTTGACGGTTATTCCGGAGGGACCGAGCTCCTTTGCGAGCGCCTTCGTCATGCCGACAAGTCCCGCCTTTGCCGCCGAATAATGCACCTCGCACGACGCGCCGGTTATGCCCCACATGGAGCTTATGTTGATTATTCTGCCGTATTTTTTGTTTATCATCTGCTTTGCCGCCTCGCGCGAGCATGTAAACGCCGCTCCGAGGTCGGTGGAAATCATTTTGCTCCAGTCATCATCCGAAATCTCGGTGAAAAGAGAGAACTGCGCGATTCCCGCGTTGTTTATGAGTATATCTATCCCGCCGAGCAGTTCCGTCGCTTTTACAACCGCATCCCGTGCCTCGGACGGCAAAGACAAGTCGGCACGAATGGCAAAGGAAGCCGTTTCCGCCGAAATTTTTGCCGCGTCATCCTCACTTGTCCTGTAAACAAAGGCGACACGGTCTCCTGAAAGCGCAAAATTTCTGACGCATGCCTTGCCGATACCGCGCGAACCGCCTGTTACAAGTACGTTTCTGTTCATAACCTTATCCTTTTCGTTTTTACATTTATATTATCACTTTTTTGTGATTTTTTCAACGAATTTTGCCTATTGTGCGAAAAATGGCAAATATTTGCACCGAAAAAAAATAAAAGCAATCCAAATTTGTTTAATTTGCCTATAACATTTTTAATAAAAAAATGGTAAAATATATATAATGATAGAAAGACAGGGGGCGATTTTTTGTTCGAAATAAATGACTTTGTTTTTTACGGCTCTGAGGGAGTCTGCCGAATCGACGATATTGTATCGTCGCCGTTTTCCGATGTCAAAACGGAAGGCAAATATTTCGTTCTTCACTCCCTCCACGGAAAAAACGGAACAATGTTCGTTCCCGTTGCGGCCTCGGATAGGCTGATGCGCAGGATAATGTCAAAAAGCGAGCTTGGAAAACTGCTTTCCAGAATGGATTCTCTGCCTCTTATCGTCGAAAGCAACCTGAAACAACTGAAAGAAAAATACAGCGAAGCCATGCGCTCGGGAAAGCCTGACGAGTGGGTACGCGTCATCAAAACCGTATACGACCGAACGGTAAACGGGCGTTCAAACGGCAGGAAGGTTTCGGACGCCGAACGCGCTTTCTCGGAAAACGCAAAAAAATATCTCTATATGGAAATATCCACCGTGCTCGGGATACCGGAGGACAGTGTCGAAAAATATATTACGGACTATATGGAAAACAAGGCAGTATAAACTGCGCAAGGCGGCGCCTTGCGTCCGGATATAAAAAGTTTTCGCCCGCCTTTTTTAAAAGGCGGCGCCGGCTGGGGCGCGTAGCCACGGTCGCCCACCGCCGTGGGCGAAATCTCCTTTCGGCGCTTTCTTTTTGCTTAGCTTTTTCTTTGCGCCTGTTTCGGCAAAGAAAAAGCGGCTGTGGAATATGCGCGGTTCTCGTCTTATTTCTTTTTCAAAGGCTTTGTCAATAATCTGCAGGCGGCACAAAAGTGCCGCCTGCTTTTTATTTTCCGGAATTCATTTTAAGATATGCGTTGATAAATCCGTCGATGTCGCCGTCCATCACAGCGTCGATGTCGCCGTTTTCATATCCGGTTCTCGTATCCTTTGCAAGGGTATACGGCATGAAAACGTATGAACGTATCTGCGCTCCCCATTCGATGTTCGCCTTGTTTCCCTGAATATCCTCTATTCTCTCAAGGTTTTCGCGTATTTTTATTTCCATGAGCTTGGACTTCAGCATTTTAAGTGCGGTTTCCTTGTTCTGAAGCTGTGAACGCTCTGTCTGACAGCCGACAACGATTCCGGTCGGGATATGAACTATGCGTATGGCGGAGTCGGTTTTGTTGATATGCTGACCTCCCGCGCCGCTTGAACGGTGAGCCGTTACTTCAATGTCTTCGGGACGGATTTCTATTTTCCCGTTCGTGTCGTCAAATTCGGGCATTACCTCTATCGAAGCAAAAGATGTGTGCCTGCGTCCTGCCGCGTCAAACGGAGATACGCGGACAAGACGGTGAACTCCGTTCTCGCTTTTGAGATATCCGTATGCGTTCTCTCCCTCAACCATGATGGTCGCGCTCTTGAGACCCGCCTCTTCCCCGTCGAGCCAGTCGAGGAGCTTTACCGTAAAGCCGTGCTTTTCAGCCCAGCGCGTTATCATACGGTACAGCATGGAAGCCCAGTCCTGCGCCTCTGTTCCGCCCGCTCCCGGGTGGAAAGAAACAATTGCGTTGTTACGGTCGTATTCGCCCGAGAGCAGAATTTCTATTCTCTGGCGCTCTTCTTCCTTTTTTACAAAATCAAGCTCAGCCTCAACATCCGGAACGCAGCCCTCGTCATTTTCCTCGATTCCCATTTCGGCAAGCACAATGGCGTCCTCAAGGCGTGAGCACAGCTTGTCATATGCCTCTATTTTGCTTTTTCCGTTCTTTATCTGCTGAAGAACCTTCGTGGATTTTTCCGTGTCGTTCCAGAACTCCGAATCCTGCGTTGTTTCCTCCATGCGCTCGACCTGCTCACGCACGGCGTCGATATTCAGAGCGTTTCCAAGCTCCTTTATCTCCGCACGCATATCCTGAAGCTCGCGCTTCGCGTTTTCAAGTGCTACTATCATATAATAAATCCTTTCGGGTTTGAATTAACAATACTGTCTGTTTTCATACTTTGTTTATTTTATCATATTATCCCGTTTTTGGCAAGGGGTTTATTCCAAAAAAGCATCACATTTTCTGTGTTGTAAATAGATATGACCCAAAAAGAGGAAAAAAATAAAAATATGGTGGATAATGTGCTTGAAAGCCTCTTTACTACGCCTACGGCTCCGCCGTTTCATCCGTGGTGCCGCTGTTGCACAGCGCCTTATTTTGAGGATATGGAGGGCATCGGTGAGCGTTATTCCAGGGATCCCGTAACCGGCAAACGCAAAATGCTGCCGAAAGACACCAAATATAACGATTGGGCAAAGCAATACATCACGAAAGAAACAAAGCTAAACAAAAATAAACAAAATGTATTGACAACCGCCCAAAGCGGTGGTAAAGTTAAAAAGGCAGATATACAATTCACACCTGCTGCCACAATAGAAGAGGCAGATGCCTACCTCAAGCAGTTTGGCGTAAGTGGCGAATACACAAAAGGTAAAATTAACCTTGATGTTGCAAACACCATTAACAAAACCGTTGCGGAATACAACAGCGTATTTGGCAACAAAATGAAACTGCGGAGCATACGAAAGTGGCCCAAACGGGATGCGGAATTTGTTGCCGCTTATTCCCCCGTTTTTGGTGATGTGTTTTTGTATAAATGCGGATCAAAAACTGCGCTTTCCGGGTTACTTAAGGATGCCATTGAGGAGCACTCCCTCGGAGCTTGGAGCACCGCAGCACAAGAGCACTTTATACGTCACGAATTGGGCCATGCTCTGCACTCTGGTGTTGGCAGGGATGTCACAAAGGATGCACTTACTGCTTTGTTTAACGGGGCAAAAAGTAAATTGTCCTGGGGAAATTGCGGCGGCTATTCTTTGGCGGCGTATAAAAAGGCAGGGCTCACCGTTGACGATTTCAAAGCCGATATAAGGGCCGCAGGCGATATATTAAGTGCTTATGGCTTTACAAGCGTTGAGGAAATGGTTGCGGAGAGCGTTGCCGAATATATGACAGGGCAGCCCCGTGATTTTGCCACAAAGGTTGTAAATACACTAATGGGATGGTGATTATATGCTTATTCAATTTGACATGATGCAGTATTTAGAGCCCGTACCGGGTGGAAAATACCGCCTTGTTGATGATGCCCCGGATAGCATTGTTGAGAGGGCTGAAAAAATAAACAACGATAGCAAAGAGCTTTATGGCTATGCTATTATTGAAAATGTGAGGCAAAAATAAATACCGCCTACAATTCCATATTGGTTGATTAAAGCATCGTGCTAAAAAAGCACGGTGCTTTTTTCATACAAAAATACCGCCTGCTCCGGCGGAATATAAGCGGGGGCACTTATTACCGGGACTTGCCGGAATAACAAGGAAACAAGGAGGAACACAAAATGTTAAGTTGGTTGAAAGATATTCTCGGTGACAACTACACCGAGGACACGGAAAAAAAGATTTCTCAAGAGATCGGCAAAAACTTTGTTGCAAAGCAGACTTTAACCAGGTAAACACCGCAAAGAAAAAGGCAGAGGCAGACGCGGCATATTCGATTCAGCAGGAAAGCCAGCGCAAGACCATTGAAATAACAAAGGCAAACGCCGATATTGCCCGCCGCGAAAAGGAAGCGAGCTGGCAGAGAAAGAAATCGCCCTGCGCGAGCGCAAGCTGGATGCGGAGATACGCAAGCAAGCCGAAATTTCCAAGTAAGACTGCGGCGCGGACAAAAGCATAAAAAACAGCTTTTTTGCAAAATCAGCAAAAGTCACGCGTCCCGCCCCGAGGATAAAGGTGTGAAAACGCCCGCCTCGGGGCATTTTTTGTAAAGCGGCGGTGCAAAATGTCCTTTTGAACTTTTTTACGCTTTGAAAAGCGCGTGCGACACGTTGCACACGTCAGAATCCTAAATCAGCGCAGTATTCTGCCGTAAAAGTCTGTTTTTTTGCAATTTATATTGATTATTCAGCACAAACGCTGTATAATTGTTTCCTGTAAAGCTCCGAAAAAGAAAGGGGAAAACATGGATCTCGAAAAAATATGGGACACTGTCAAGACATGGCTTCTGACAACCGGAATTAAGCTGCCCATTGCGTTTATTTTGCTTGTCGTATCGTTCAGAATAATAAAAGTCGTCGGAAAAAAGATAGAAGCTAAGGAAAGCAAACGGCTCGAAGCAAACAAGAGAATCGACAAGACGCTTTACCGCACGGTCGGCAATGTAATAACCGTCGGGCTGAAAATTCTCATCGTCGTTGCGCTTTTCGGCTATCTCGGGCTTGACACAGGCGGAATAACGGCGCTCATTACCTCTCTCGGCGTCGGCGTCGGCTTTGCCGTAAACGGCACACTGTCAAATCTTGCGGGCGGCGTTCTGCTTCTGATAACACACCCCTTTAAGGACGACGACTACATCTCGGCGTGCGGATACGAGGGGACAGTTACCGATATTCTAATCTGCAACACAAAGATACGTACAAATGACAACAAGATAATATATCTTCCAAACGGCAAGCTCTCGACGAGTGAAATTGTAAACTACACCGAAAAGCCAACGCGCAGAGTCGATGTGACATTTTCCGTTTCCTACTCTGACGATTTCGAGCGGGCGAAAAGCGTAATGCAGCAGGTTTTTGCGGATATGCCACTTGTTTTGAAAGACCCCGTGCCGAATGTCAGGGTAAGTGCGCACTCGGCAAGCAGTATTGACCTCACCGCCATGGTCTGGTGCAAAACGAAGGACTACTGGAGCGTCAGATTTGATTTGCTCGAAAAAGTCAAGCTCGCATTTGACAAAGAAAACATTTCAATCCCGTTTGATCAGCTCGACGTTCATCTGAAAAACGATTAAAACTGCAAAAAAACTCACTTGACACCTCTTTTCACCTAAAAAAATTCAACTTTATTTGACGATATGATAAAAGGCTTCGCCTCAAAGAGGCGAAGCCTTTTATGTAGCCGGATAAATCGGAAACTATTTATCATTCTCCATAACAGTCCGGTTGTCACGTATAAACGGATATTCGACTTTTTCGCTGATGAGCATGTCGTACGCTTTTACCTTGCGGAACGTATTGCCCATCATCTCATTTTCCCGGTAGGAACGGATTGCGTCCATATCAAAATCCGCATAATATAAGCCTTCGGTTACATCGTCAGCCATAAGCAGAACGTTATCCACGCAGTAACCGTTTTCATCCCAGCAGATCGGGCTGAACGCGCAGGAATTTCCGGCATTTTCTCCGTTCGGATTTGCCATTGCAACACCTACCATATTTTCGTATGCTCTTGTTGACAGGGCGCAAAGGCGAGGTTTCATTGCGGCGCAATCGTTTGGAACAAGAATGATCTCCGCGCCTTTCAGCATCAGTATCCGCGCGCTTTCGGGGTATTCACGGTCATAACATATCATAATTCCAAGCTTGACTTCGTGAAAGTCGCATACCCGAAATGCGTCGCCGCTTTCGAGACACGCTTCATCTGCAAAATCGCAGGTGTGAACTTTGGAATACTTCATAAGCACGGTGCCGTTTTTATCTACTACATACGCTGAATTCTGCGGTTTTCTCTGCCCTTTTGTGATAGCAGTCACAACCACGCCGAGGCGCAGTTCATTTGCCGCTTTGCAAATTTGCGCAAGATACGGGCTCTTGTCCGAGAGCGCCTCATCATTGCTCATCGGCAATTCATAACCGGTCAAAAACGCCTCGGGAAGCAAGAGGATATCCGCTCCGTTTTCTGCGGCTTCTTTCATCTTTTCAATGACGATTTCCGCACTTTTTGAAGGCTGTCTGTTTAATGATTTCTTTTGTAAAATCGCAATTTTCAATTTGATACTTGCCCTTCTCAGATAAAATCGGGTTTATCTTTTCTCAAATCAATGCAAAAAAGCCGCGCAGGCACTTTTTCCCGTCTCAGATGAGTTTTCTTCCCATTATAACGCCCATTACCGACGCCATCATAAGTCCTCTTGTCCAGCCGCTTGAATCGCCGAGGCAGTGAAGTCCCGCGATATTGGTATTGAGGTTCTCGTCCATCTTTACACGGTTGCTGTAAAACTTAAGCTCGGGAGAATAGAGCAACGTTTCCGTTGACGCAACGCCGGGAACGACCATATCCATTGCCTTCAGGAAATTCACGATATTTGTCATCGCGCGGTAAGGAATCGCGGCGGTAATATCTCCCGCAACGGCGTCGGGAAGCGACGGGCGAAGGTTGGACTGCGAAAGCTCCTTCTGCCATGTGCGTTTGCCGTCGAGAATGTCGCCGTAGCGCTGAACAAGTATATGTCCGGCTCCGAGCATGTTTGTTAGCTCTCCGATTTTCTGTGCGTATTCTATCGGCTGATTGAACGGCACACTGAAATTGTGCGACACGAGAATCGCAAAGTTCGTGTTATTCGACTTCAGCTCCTTATATGAATGACCGTTTACAACGGCGAGATTGTTGTCATAGTTTTCCTGACTGACAAAGCCGCCCGGATTCTGGCAAAAAGTCCTTGTCTTGTTCTTGAACGGGTGCGGATAGCCTACGAGCTTTGCTTCATAGAGCACCTTGTTGACCTTTTCCATTATTTCGTTGCGCACTTCAACACGAACGCCGATATCGACAGTTCCCGGTGCATGTGCAATACCGTGCTCGGCGCACAGCTTTTCGAGCCAGTCCGCGCCGCGTCTGCCCGTTGCAACAACGACGTGCTCCGCGCGCATCTCCGTCTCATTTCCGTCCTTTACGACCACAACACCGTGGCAGATATTGTTTTCAAGAATCAGATTCGTACACTCGCACCCGAAAATCATCTCAACTCCGTTTGAGAGAAGGTACTGCTCAATTGAATAGTAGATATCCTGTGCTTTTTCCGTTCCGAGGTGGCGTATCGGGCAGTCAACGAGCTTAAGTCCCGCCTTTATGGCGTTCTTCCGTATTTCCTTTACCTCGTCCGTCGCCTCAAGTCCCTCAATGTGGGTGTCCGCGCCAAACTCAAGATAAATCTTGTCCGCGTAATCTATCGTCTGCTGAACAAGGTCCTCACCGACAAGGGACGGAAAATCTCCTCCGACCTCATAGCTTAGAGACAGCTTTCCGTCGGAAAAAGCGCCGGCGCCGGAAAAGCCCGTCGTTATGTGACAGTACGGCTTGCAATTCACGCACTGCTTCGTCTGCTTCTTCGGACAGCGCCGGTTTTCAATCGGAGCGCCCTTTTCAATCATGACTATCTTCTTTTTGCTTCCTCCGCGTATCATTTCAAGCGCGGTGAAAATACCCGCGGGACCGGCTCCTATTATAATTACATCGCTTTTCACTTTTGAACCTCCGTCTTTATAATACACTCTGCAAAAACTGCTTTGTTCTCGGATTTTGAGGGGCTCCGAATATCTGATCGGGTGTTCCTTCCTCCGCGATTCCCTTGTCGCACACGAAAAGCACACGGTCGGCAACTTCACGCGCGAATCCCATCTCGTGCGTCACGACCGCCATTGTCATGCCCTCACGTGCAAGCTCTTTCATAACGTCGAGAACCTCGCCGACCATTTCCGGATCAAGCGCCGATGTCGGCTCGTCAAAAAGCATAACGTCCGGCTTCATCATAAGTGCGCGCACGATGGCGATTCGCTGTTTCTGACCGCCTGAGAGCTGATTCGGATACGCTTCCGCTTTATCCTCAAGTCCCACGCGCTTAAGCAGTCTCATTCCCTCTTCATTTGCCTCTGACTGGCTCATACCGAGCAGTTTTACAGGCGCAATGGTTATGTTTTTCATGACAGACATATGGGGAAAAAGATTGAACTGCTGGAATACCATGCCTATCTTCTGCCTTAGCTTGTTTATATTGTTCTTTTTGTCGGTAATATCCGTTCCCTCAAAGTGAATCTGCCCCGATGTCGGCGTCTCAAGCAGATTGAGACAGCGAAGAAAAGTGCTTTTTCCTCCGCCGGACGGTCCGATTATGCATACCACTTCGCCCTTATGTATATTGACGCTCACGTTTTCAAGAACGACAAGGTCTCCGAAGGATTTACCGAGATTTTTTACTTCTATTAAATTCGTATTTTTATCTGTCACCTTTTTGCAACCTCTTTTCAAGCAGTCCTACAAGGTAAGAAAGTCCGAGCACGACAACGAGATATATAAGCGCGACCGCCACGAGCGGCATGAAATTACTGTATGTTATCGAACGTATTTTAAGTCCGCCCTGCGTAAGGTCCGCAACACCGATATAGAACGCAACCGAAGATTCCTTCAGAAGTGTGATAAATTCATTTGCGAGCGCAGGAAGGACTGCCTTGAAGGCTTGAGGGATAACAATATAAATCATTGTCTGGGTATATGTAAAGCCAAGGCTTCGTCCGGCTTCCGTCTGACCCGAATCAACAGACATGATGCCGCCGCGGACAATCTCGGAAACATATGCGCCGGAGTTTATTCCGAAGCACAGCACCGCCGCCGGGAATTTCTCAATTCCTACAGGAAGCAGAATTACAAAGTAGATTATCAGAAGCTGTACCATGACAGGCGTTCCGCGTATTATCGCAAGATACAAACGGCACACCTTATCAAGGAATTTAAGTCCGCCTGTTTTCTGGTGCGTAACGCGGACGATTGCCGTAAGAAATCCGATGGCAATGCCAAGAAGCACCGCAAGCAGCGTTATTTCAAGCGTTGTGAGCAGTCCTTTTGCAAGATACTGCCAGCGGTTCTTTACAATGAAGTTATTTCTGAACTCCTCCGTAAATTCCGCCCATGCGCGCTGAAGCCTTGTACCCGTATTCGGCTTTGCCGAATCGTAATTTGTAAGCGCTATGCAGTCGGATATTCCCGTGCGTATGGTGTTCATGTTCTCAATAGAAACCGTTTCACCTTCGTACGTGACGGTTTTTACGTTATTTATCGCCTTTGATGCATCAAGAATACCTCCAAGGCAGGTATTTACCGCCTCATCTTCAAGATAGAGACTGAGAGTGCCGTCAGAGAGCTGATACACCGAAAGCTCTATGCCGCCCGTAAGCGTCGGAGCATTTTCAAGTGCATCGCAAAGCGTTTCTGCGCAGAGAAGCATATATTTTGTTGCGTTTGTTTTCTTCCCCGCCGCCTCATTTTCCTTATAAAGCGAATACGCGTCGGTAAACAGCTCGTCCGACAGCTCCCCGACAACGGAAGCTATGTCGGCGGTTTTATATGTACAATGGAGGACTATATTTTTTTCTGAGCCGTATTCGAGCGACTCAACCCTGACTTCGGAGCGCTCAAGAAGCGCCGACGCCACCTTTGCCACCGAGCGCGGAAGCGCGTCAAATGCATCGTCAACGATAGCCTGCGCCTCGTCAAGCGTAATTTCCTCGGTTACACGCCCCGAGAGAAAGTCGATTACCAGAACTGCGCATAGCACAAGTACAATCGCGGCAAACCATATAAGCGTCTTTTGCAGCTTTCTGCTTTTTTTCTTTTCTGTTTCCATTTTTTTCTCCATAACACGGCAAAAGAGGAACGGGAATATTTTGCCGGACCTTCATCTGACAAAACATATCTCTTCCTCTCGCCGTATCTTATTATAGGGTTATCAGTCGATGTATTTTGCTATGATACCGTCGATTGTACCGTCCTCGATAAGCTCAACAATAGCATCGTTGATCTGTTCAAGAAGCTCGCTGTTCTCCTTGCTTACGCAGATAGCATAGTCCTCGTCAGCATAAGATGTTTCAAGAATCTTGAGACCTTCGTTTGCCTCTACATATGCCTTTGCAGGCTCGTTGTCGATGATGACGCAGTCAACCGAACCGCCGAGAAGCGCGAGAACTGCCTCATTTCCGTTTACGTACTGTGTAACGTTTTCAGCGCCGAAGTCGTCGGTCGAATAAATATCTCCCGTAGTTCCGAGCTGAACGCCGACCTTGTAGGAAGCACCGTCGGCATAGAGGTCGTCAACAGACGTGATAGGCGAATTTTCGGTAACGATAATTGCCTGAACGCCGTTTGCATAGCTTACGGAGAAGTTTACTTCCTCAAGACGTTCTTCGGTAATTGTCATACCTGCCATTCCGAAGTCAACAGAGCCCTGCTGAACGGCGGTTGTGATGGAGTCGAACGCCATATCCTCGATTTTAAGCGTCTTGCCGAGCTTTGCCGCAACGGCAGCCGCGATTTCCGCGTCAATACCGACGATTGTCTCGCCGTCGTAATACTCATAAGGCGGGAAATATGCGTTTGTCGCCATTACAAGAACATCGTCATCGCCGGAAGCATCGGTATCAGGCGTTGTGTCGGCAGCATTGTTTGCCGTATCCTCGACGGAATCCTTGGTATCGGTATCCTTGGTATCCTTTTCCGTCTTTCCGCAGGCTGCAAAAGCAAATACCATAACAAGTGCAAGTATAAGTGAAAGAACTTTTGTAAATTTCATCATTAAATCCTCCTGTGTCATTCATTTTTGTTCTTACGCGAACTATTTTAACGCATAAATATGCATTTGTCAAGTATATTTTCCGATTTTTTTGAATTTTGTCGTTTTTGTTATTTTTTATATGTTATTTTACGCAACTTTGTGCATCATGCATGGATTATATCCAAAACAGAACGCACAGATTGAGGATAAAACAAAATATCAGCCAAATTATATGAATAAATATGCACGTGCTATACATTCTTTTCACTCGGAGCAGCTCAAGCCACGCAAGGAAAGCGAAAAGCAGCATCAAGGCGATATCAACAAGCGCAAGAAAAAAAGCCGCGGCGCGGAAAAACAGAGGATACCATATTACATTAAATATAAGCATTACCACAAGGAAAAGACACGCTTTATACCTGTGCACCTCACAGCATCTTCCCCGCTCTCCGAGCAGACATCCGAGGCAAAGCCCGATAAGGGCATACCAGAAAAGCCATGCCACACAGAAAAACCACGAGCGGGGTATCCTTCCGTAAAGTCCGAAAATGCGCAGCAGCGGAACAGGGCTTCCGGAAAGCAGACGGGAAAGGATTCCCGCAAAAAGCACAACAAAAACTCCCGCCGCAACAATTTTGCCGTCAAAAAAGCACGGTCTTACGCGCATAAATTCCCTTTTCAAAGCAAATCACCTCATACTAAAAATATGAGGTGATTTGCTTTATTATGGCTCGGCGTCAAAAAATTCTTTTTGACGTAAGATGCATAAAATCCGACGCGTTTTTTCGCGGCGCTTTACGGGGAAAAAACGCAAACGGCGGTCTCAATACAGCCTGCCGCGTCCCCAAGAGGTTATAATGCCCTCTTTGAAGGCCTCAAAATCATAATGCTTCCAGCAGAATTGGTTGTACTGACTTTCGGACGAAGAAATTCCGCAGTACGTGCCTGAGGGCAATGCGTTTATGAAGAAAGGCTCGCCCCACCAGCCTCCCGGCTCAACATCGTCAGGCAGAGTGCGGTACACATACTGTGCGTCGGCAACAGTCACCTGAACCGGGAATGTTCTTTCCGCTTTTATAAGTCCGACCGCGGAAACGCTGTCAGACGGGCAAAGTGCGCTCGCCACTGCGCCCGTCGAAGTGTCGTAATCGACGAGAACATGAGTTGAGCAATACTCCGTCGGCTGAGTTCCGACAGCAAAATATCCGGTTTCGGCACGGCTGCCTCTGGGGTCGGCGCGGCATGCGTCCGTCATAAGAAGTCCGGAATCGCGGCAATAGGTGGCTTTTATTACCGTTGCCGGTGTTTCAAAGGTCTTAAGCGCCTCGCCGCCGTTGTTTGCAGAATCAATATATTTCTGATGAAGCAGTGTCATTATCGTATCCCAGATTGACACGCAGGGGTTTGAGGAAAGACTTGAGAGCGACTTCGGATATTCGTATCCATACCATACGCCGCCGATATAATATGGGGTGTAGCCGATGAACCAGCGGTCATAGTCGTTGCTTGTCGTACCGGTCTTGCCCGCACAGTTGACGGTCTTTTTAAGCGTAATCGACTTTGCCGTTCCGTTTGAAACGACATTTGACAGCATCTTTGTCATAATCGCCGCGTTTTCCTCGGACATGACGATTTCTCCGGGGTTCTCGTTTGAGAGCAGCACATCGCCGTTTGCGTCAAGCACTTTAAGATATGAATGGGCGGAATTGAAAACTCCGGAGTTGGCAAACACGGTATACGCCGCCGTAATTTCGCGGACAGTAACGCCGTAATTCAGCTGTCCGAGAGCCAGCGCCGCATAGTCCATGTCGGTAAGTCTTGTACCGTTTGACAGCTCCTTCAGCTCAATGAGGCTCTCCATGCCGAGCTTGTCCCGGCAGAAATAGAATGAAGTCTGCGGGGTAAGGTCCTGAAGCACCTTTACCGCTATCGTATTTACGGAACGCTCTATCGCGCTGTTGATGTTGGTAAGTCCTCCGTACTTATCCGGAAGGTTGTGCGGCCAGGGCGTCGCGTTGTTCGTGCCGAAATTAACCGGTGTATCGTCGTAAACGGTTGCGTAGGTAATAAGACCGTTTTCGAGCGCCGGTCCGTACACGGAAACAGGCTTTATAGACGAGCCGGCAGGGCGCACGGTGTCTGTCGCATAGTTCTGAACTCGGTTTCCGGTCTTGCGTCCCCTCGCCCCGGCAACGCCGAGAATATCTCCCGTGTAAGGGTCAATGATAATCGCGGAGGACTGCGCGGGCATTCCGCTCACATGCTCGGGGAAATTTTCATCGTTTGAATAAATGTCGTCGAGCACCGACTGAACTTCGGGGTCCATGCAGGTATATATCTTAAGACCGCCTGAATAAACAAGCAGATTCGCCGCCTGCGAGGTGTAACCGATCCCCATGAGATCATCTATAACATCCTTGATTACCATGTCCGTATACCAGGAGTTTATGGAATTGCTCCCCGACTTTTCCTCAGTATAGTGAAGCTCCACGTCCTGGTCATAAAGCTCATTCATGACCTCCTCGGATATCATTCCCTGCTCCTTCATCGTCCAGAGTATCGTCTGTCTTCTTTCTTTATTGTGCTCCGGATATCGTATCGGATTATAATACGAGGGGTTGTTCGTTATCGCCGCGATGCAGGCACATTCAAGCAGGGTAAGTTCGCTTACATCCTTGCCGAAGTACGTGTTTGCCGCCGCCTGAACGCCGTAGCAGTTCTGGGAGAGGTTTATGACGTTAAGATACAGCGTGATGATATCCTCTTTTGACTTTTTGCTCTCAAGGTCAAGCGCCCAGAATATTTCCTGAACCTTGCGCTGAATCTTGTATTCGGATTCTCCCGAAATGTTCTTTATAAGCTGCTGAGTTATGGTTGAAGCGCCGAATTCCTCTTTAAATCCGAGGAAAAAGTTTGCGCCGGCGGCAATGGTTCTGTACCAGTCAACGCCGTTGTGGTCCCAGAAACGCATGTCCTCAATCGCAACAAAAGCGTTTATTAAGTCTTTCGGGATTTGCGAGTACGGCACAAAAATGCTGTTTGCGCCGCCGTAAAGGCGCTCGCTCTCAAGCTCCACAGCGTTTCCTATGCGGTTTTCGCGGTCGGTAAATTCATAATAGTAAAGCTTCGTCGTTGTATTTGTGGAGTTGAGCTGATATTTTGACTCGTCGATTTCGGTATCAATGTTGTTTTTTACATAAATTGCAAAAGCGCTTCCGACAATAATTGCCGTGATAACGCCAACCAGCATAACAGTTAGAAAAGCGTTAAGAACAAAGAGCAGAACACGTTTTACACCGCTCCTTTTTTCTTTGTTTTTTTGGGGAGAGGCGGAGCCGCGTCTCTTTTTTTGTGAAAAAAGCTTCAAGAGCATCCTCCTTTGAAAATCCTTTCCGCATGGGAAGGTAATGGTAATATTATACACCGTTTTTTTGAATATATTGTGAATTACAGGTAATAATAAAAGCAAAAGAAATACTTTTCGGAGATTTTTCCCGCGGGAAGCGCTCCGAAAAGCAAGAGGTGTCAAAATATGAAAAAAATTCTGATTGTTTCCGTCTTTGCAATAAGCGTTTTTATGTCGGTGTTTGCCCTTTCTTTTTCGCTTGAAAACACAATGAAATACAACCGTCTCAGCGCCGGTTCTCAGAACCAGATTTCATCGCTGAAAGTAAGACTTACACGGCTTGAAAACGAAAAGGAGTGTTTTGTCATTCTCAAAGAATATGACGGGATCATAGGCATTTACGACAAAAACGAAAAATACCTGCTCGGAACGATAAATGTCGCCGTAAAAACGCTTCCGGAAGCCGACAGAGAAAGTCTTGAGAGCGGCATTACGGTGCGCGATTCGGAAAAATTCATTTCTCTTTTTGAGGATTTCTCAGGCTGAAATCACAGTCCGCGGCACGTCAGTCCCCGCATCTTTTGCATAAGTGCTCCTTTCCGGCGGCAATAGCATCCTGTTCCGTCCCGCTTAGTATATTTTCCTTGCCCTTAAGCGACGGACAACTTAGGCTTTTGTGCCATACGGTGCCTCCCTCAAGCCAGAACACCGTGTTTTCACTTTCGGTTTCAGAGTCGGGCATTGCCGCGCCGCCATCTTCACCGTATGCGGAAATATTATCTTCGCTGTATGCGGAAATGCCGTCATCACTGTAAGCCGAAATATTATCTTCGCCGCCCGAGCTGTCGTCATCTCCGAGGCTCATTCGGGACATCGGAGAGGCGTAAGAAGTTTCATCTTCCGCGCCGCTGTTTTCCGAGGCCAAAGCCGCCGCTTCAAGCTCGCCCGGAAGGAGCGTTTCCGCCGCATATGATATAGGCGCCGACAATCCGCAGGAGGTAAGCGTCAGTATGAGCGAGACAAAAAACACCGCTTTAATCGTCGGCAAGCATTTTTTCAAACAAGCGAGTGCTGTTCTTTGAAATCTCATACGCATCTTTATAGTCTCCGGCTTCCTTACAGCATTTTTCATAATCTCCGAGAATCAGATAGATAATCGGTCTTGGAAGCGTATCGTCGTCGCAAATATGAATGTAAAGTGAAATCGCGGCGTCATAATTTTTTTCCTCGGAAAGCTGCATGGCGTTAAGCGCATATTCGTAGCACGGATTTTCCCAAGGAATTTTCGACGTTCCGGGAATTTCACTTCCGGAAAGTATCCGCTCAAACCGGCAGACATCGTTTGTGCATATATACAGATTTGTTTTGTCTGTCTGTGGAATGTCAAAATTAAGAGTCAGGGATATGCGCGCCATAATACTGCGGTAAGAGCGCATGCAGGAACGCATGGCGTCTGTCTCGAAAACCGTTTTCGCAGAATATTCGGCTGCCTCCTCAAACGATACTGCCGCGCGGTGAAGCCTGCCTTCCGAAAACTCCGCAATTCCTATCTGCATTGACGAATAGGCAAACATATATGTCAGCTCATTGTCGCTTTTTTCCGAAAGGCATGTGCGGCAAAGGTCTCGGCAGATAGCCCACTCCCCGCTGCGGAACGCCTCGATTATGTTTGAGTAGTTTACGTATTTTCTGTAATAATTGTCGTTCTCGTCCTTGTCCGAGAGCAAATACCCTGCCGGAACGCCAAGGCGCTCGGCAATATATATGAGCGTTTGGAGAGACGGCATTGCGGCGCCGTTTTCTATTCTGCTCAGCATGTTGCGGGTTATAGCCGTCCCCGCAAGTTCTTTCTGCGTCATCAGCTTCGATGTGCGCAGATTTTTTATTTTTTCTCCAATATTCATTGATTATGCTCGGGAATCCCTTCAAAAATTTACTTCACTGCTTGTCCGAGCCGGAAAAAAGCCGATTTATGACCGACCGTATCTCCGACCAGACCGAGTTTTCTTCCCACGCGAGCTGCTCGCTTACCGACGCATTATTTGCGCGTATTTCCGTCATTGCTTTTCTCATAGATTCGCCGGCAAAGGCGGAATTTTTCTCAATTTCGCTGAAATTTTCCTCCGCCGCCTTTTTGAGCAGTGCAAAAATCTCGTCAAACGCCTTTTTTGCCCTCTCTTCCGAGGCTTTTCTGACTTTCGATGCGTCTTTTTCGGCGCTTGCCACTATTTCGTCCGCTTCCGCTTTTGCCGCCGCCACGGTTTCCTCGGCGGTCTTTTTAGCCATCAGCATTGTCTCGCCGATTTTCTCCGCCGTCTCGTCATAGAGACGGGATTTTTCAAGAAGACTTCCGTAGTTTTCGGGGATAGGCTCGGCATGTGCCGCAGTCCTCGCCGAAAGCTCCTCGTTTTCTTTTTTCAGGCGCTCTGTTTCCGCGCGCAGTTTTTCAAGCTCGGCTTCAAGCTCTTTTATTTTTTCGGTGTCGCTCTCCCGCGAGGGATCAGCCGCGTCAAAAGTTCCCGCAGCATGCTCCGCGCCCTCTTCGGCGCGTCTTAGCATTTCCCTCAGCGCTTTTTCCTTTTCCGAATATTCTGCGTCTGTCAAAACAAGATATTCGTTTACGTCGGACTTATTATATCCGCCGATAGCGCTGCGAAACAGCCTTTTTCCGCCTTTTCCTTTTTCTGCCGACATAACTCCACCTTTTCCTTCCGAAATGCATAAATATATTATTATATTAACACATTTTTTCCCGATAATCAATCTTTTTTTGATTATTTCCCTTTACGAAGCGGAAAAAATGTGTTAATATATATATTATCGTTTTTATCGGAGGGATTTTCATGAAGTTAATGGAAGAAAAAATCCGCGCGTTCGGCGAGCTGCGCCCCGGCGGTATTCTTAAAGTGGACAGCTTTCTCAATCATCAGATAGACACTTCTCTCATGCAGGAGGTCGGCAAGGAATTTGCGCGCCTTTTTGCGGGGGACAAGGTTGACAAGATTCTGACAATAGAAGCCTCCGGCATCGGAATTGCCTGCATAACGGCGCAGTATTTCGGTAATGTTCCCGTTGTGTTCGCAAAAAAATCCGAAGCCAAAAACCTTGATTCCGACGTTTATTCGACAAACGTACATTCTTTCACAAAAGACCGCGATTTTGAAATCCGGGTGTCAAAAAAATACATAAAGCCCGGTGAACACATACTTATAATCGACGATTTTCTTGCCAACGGCGAAGCCGCTCTCGGACTTATGCGTCTTGTCGAGGCGGGAGGCGCCCTCACGAGCGGCGTCGGAATCTGTATCGAAAAAGCATTCCAGAAAGGCGGAGACACAATCCGCTCGCTCGGAATAAAGCTAAGGTCTCTCGCGATTGTTGACGTAAAAAGCGACGGAACTATTGAATTTTCCGAAAAATGAACAGTCTTGTTCTTAAAATAATAGCCTGCGCCGCAATGCTCTGCGACCACATTGGCTATCAGATGATGATGTACGGCATCGGTGGCGCCGAAACCGCTTCCGTTTTGCGGATTATCGGAAGAATTTCATTTCCGCTGTTTGCTTTTCTCATCGTTCAGGGCTTCAAAAAGACACATAACATTCTGCTATATATCCTTCGCGTGCTCGGTGCGGCGATTATCTCGGAAATACCGTACAATCTGTGCTTTTACCGCGTGTGGAGATACGATTCGGGCAAAAACATCATGTTCACGCTCGCGCTCTCCCTTATCGCGCTCGTTTTTGTCGATATGTGCGTAAAAGGCAGAAAGGAAGTGCGTTTTTTCTGCGTTTTTCCGATAATAGCCGCGTGCTATTTTGCCGCAAAATTCGGATTCAGCTACGGCTACATGGGCGTTCTGCTCATAATTCTTATGTACTTTTTTGACGCGGGCGACTTTAAGGGAAAGCTCTGCATCTTCCCGATACTGCTCCTTTTTGCGCTGAGAAATGTGATAACGGCGGCAATCGGAAGAAGCGCGGTTTCGGAATGGGATCTGACGCAGATATATTCCGTATTCTCGTTTATTCCGATTCTCGCATACAACGGAAAACCCGGAACACAGAAAAAATCCGGGGCAGGCAAAAAGGTGCAGCAGTATTTCTTCTACCTGTTCTACCCTCTGCACCTTATTCTGCTCTATCTGATTTTTTCAAATTTCGGAAAACTTGCGTCGCTTTTCTGATCAAATTATCATCGGCGCTTCAAACAGCATGCGCCTTAGCTTGTAGTAAATTTCAAAAAGCGAGGAAAGCGGAAGCGGATTGCAGCCCTTTCCGCATTCAACCGTGTAGCACGGTCTGCGAAGCTCTTTTACCACCCAATCGGTAAAGCCTCCGCTTGCCGCGCTTCCCTCGGTTTTGCATAGCTTATACCCGGAAATAACGGAAAGTATCTGCCCGGCGCGCTGGATTTCGGGCGTCGGGTCAAATTTGTCCCCGTAATATATTTCCTCGCCCTGCGAATGAAAGCTGAAGAACAGCCCGATGTCGTCGTTAAAGCGGGCGTAATTTGCAAGCAGTCCGCTCTCAGGCTCTGATTCCGGCGTCTCACCGCACCATTTGGTCGGTGCGCCCCCGACACGGCTGCGCGCCTCCTCACTCTCAAGGTATTCCGAAAAACCGGCGTCATAGTTATGATTCAGGTCAACGCCGCGCGCGTTTGCCTGCCAGCACCCGAAATCCTCCGAATTGCCGTTCATTCGAATCACGCGCTCGCGGAGCGGATTTCCCTTTTCCACCCCGTTTATTTCATAGTTTACTCCGTCCGGGTTCAGCATCGGTATTATGCGTATTGTTCTCGACGAATTAAGATAGCTTACCGAAGTGTGTCCCACATGACCGTTTGACGAGAGCAGTTCGCAGTACTCATTTGCAAATTTAAGCAGCAGTGCGCTCGTTATCCACTCCATTCCGTGATGCGCGCCGATATAAAGCACGCTTTTCTTCCCCTTGCCAAGCGTAATCACGGGAATATTCTTTCCGAGCAGTGACTGACCGAGATACGTGACGTGAAAAAACCTGTACCTGTCCGCAAATACTCCGATGTATTTCATCATTCTCTCATATGTAAGCGGCATGCTGTACGAGAGCATCGCGTCGCCGCTCTCAAAATCTTTATCAATCATAAATTATCGCCCCTCCTTCCGACAACTGTCATATTTATGTTATGCACGGCACGGGCTTTTTTATGTCGGTGGACGGGCGAAAAGAAAGGATGTTTATGACTGCCGAAAGAAAAAGAAATCTGATTTTTATTGCTTTTCTCTCGCTTTTCTATCTGATTTACGTTCTCGTACTCGCTCCCGTTTACACCGTGGTGTGCAGCAATGTGCTGTACAGTGAAACGTATCTTCCCGACATCATCGAGCTTGTGCGCGAACTGCTCGACCTTTTCATCTGGGCATGGATATTCTCCTTTACTCTTTTTTCCTTCCGATACCCAAAGCGCCCCGTCTTTGCATATTCCGCCGTTCCGTGCGCGGATTTTCTGCGCTATCTGCTAAATCTTCTCGTATCGTTTTTATTCGACGGCACTCCCGCAAGCTCCGACATACTTTGGCTATACATAAATGACGCGCTCATCGGCTTTGCGTTTGATATGCTGCACTTTGTTTTCTGCCTTTTTATCGGTCATATTATGCTCTCGCATCTTAATTCCGACAAAAGAAAGACCGTGTTTTCGGCGGAGAATCAGCGCATGTCAAAAAATCCGCTCGGGCGCGCGGCTCTGTTATCTGCCGCCATGGTAAGCGTTTTGCGAATTGCGATGCGCATAAGATACGACGTATTTTACGGAGCGCCCGAGGACGCGCTCGACCTTATGTGGATGATACTTTACTATTCCTCCGACATTGTATACGGTCTGCTTGTATATCTGACATCTCTTATAATTCTCCGAAAGCTAAACAAAAAATCCGGCACCGAGCCGGAAAACTTCGGATAAAACCGTTCCGGGACGCATATTTCTGCGTCCCGGAACGGTTTTTATATAGTTGTAAGATAAAACGCCTTTGTCCCTCTTGCCATGAGCGTGCGTGCCGCCTCTTCCGCCTTTCCGCTATCCTCAAAAAAGCCTATCACGGTCGGACCGCTTCCGCTCATAAGCGTGCGGTTCGCGCCAAGCTCCGAAAGCTCGTCTTTCAGCAGCTTCACCTGCGGGCGTTTTTCCGGCACGACTTCCTCAAAAATATTGTATACCGAGTTTATCACCGCCGCCTTATCTCCCGCGGAGAGCGCTTTTTCAAGTTCGCTTTTTTCCCCGTCGCTCCGTACGGCGGCAAAATTACCGAATTTTTCATCAAGAAGTCCGTACGCCCACGGAGTCGGCACATTTTCTCCGCGAATTGCAGCGACAAGCGGAATTGTCGGGCATTTCGGCATTTCCTCCAGCCTTCCGCCCTTTCCGAGCACGAGCTTTGTCCCGCCGTAAAGGCAAAAAGGGACGTCGCTTCCGAGACTTTCGGCAAGAGCCAGCATTTCTTCTTCCGAAAGCGGATTGCCGGTCATTTTTTCAAGTATTCTGAGAACAGCCGCGCAGTCTGCGCTTCCTCCCGCCATTCCGGCAGCCACAGGAATATGCTTTTCTATGTGAATCGAAGCGTGAAAATCCATTCCGGTCTTTGCGCGGAATGCCGAAAGCGCCCTCAGAGTGATGTCTTCACCGCCGCATATATAATTTTCACCGCTGCGCGTGAGCAAATCTGCGTCTCCGCCGAGGCTGAGCGTAATTCGGTCGCAAAGCGACACAGACTGCATGATGCTCCGCACATCATGATAACCGTCCCCGCGTTTTCCGACAACGTCCAGCATGAGATTTATCTTGGCGTATGCGTTTTCCGAAGCACTTCCGTTTATTGTCATTTTGCAATTTCCTTTTTT
>JBJFAQ010000091.1:0-5653 GCA_051887995.1 Eubacteriales bacterium | reverse complement strand
CATGAGCGGGGTGATGTCCCTTGGCGTTGATGGTGCTTTTCAGCGTAACGATTTTTTTGGGGCAGGCGCTTACACACAGGCCGCAGCCCTTACACAGCGCCTCGTCAAAGGTAACTTTTGCCATAATTGATTCCTTTCTGTGGAATTACTCGGTTTTCCAGCTTTGCCGGACATACAGGTAAAGGGGAAACAGATTTTCCACCTGACCCGTAAGAGTCTCATAGAGAGAAGCGTGTACCGCTGTCATATAAAGGGGCAGACCGGATAGGACAGACAGCTGCCGGTCATAATCCCGGGAAGACAGGATATGCTCTTTTGTGGTTTCGTCGCCAATGTTGTGATTGCTGACAATTCCGGTAAAGGGCAAATGGCAGGCGTCCTCAATTTCCTTTAGTACCTCAAAGGCTTCTTCGGGTGTGCCGGTGAGAGGACGGAACCGATTGACCACAAACAGCATGTCATAGTTGTTTTCTTCCAAAAGTCCGGGGACATACCGCCCCAGCGCCAAAGCCCCCCGGTCATCACCTCCCACGTCGATAACGGCGTATCGGGAGGAATCCTGCGTGATGGAATAGGCTTGGGCGGGAAGTGCCGGAACATCCACATTGGAGTTGGCATATTCGGAGGAAATAAACCGGATGCCCGCCTTTTCCATCACTTCCCGGCTGTCCTTGGAACGGAAATAGGGATTGACAATATCCAGATCCGCCAGCGATAGCGGAAGACCCTTTTCGGCACAGCGCAGGGCAAAATTGACGGCAATGTTGGTTTTTCCACTGCCGTAATGCCAGGCGAAAACGGTGATCCGCTTCATTTTACCACAACCGACCAACCCAAGGGATCGGCGCCGGTGCCCCATTGAATACCGGTGATGGTGTCATAAATCTTCTGGCTCACCGGACCGATGCCGCCGTCGCCGATGACCATCACGTCGTCTTTATAGCGCAGCTTGCCCACCGGAGAAATCACGGCGGCGGTACCGGTGCCGAAGCATTCCTCCAACGTGCCGGTCTTTTGCGCTTCAATCAGTTCCTCCACCGATACCCGGCGTTCCTCCACCTCCATGCCCCAGGATTTGCAGAGCTGAATCACCGAATCCCGGGTAATGCCGGGCAGAATGCTGCCGTTCAGCATGGGAGTGACAATTTTACCGGAAATCTTGAAGAAGATATTCATAGCGCCTACTTCTTCTATGTATTTGCGCTCCACGCCGTCCAGCCATAATACCTGAGAATACCCGTCGTCATGGGCTTTTACCTGGGCGATCAGGCTGGCAGCATAGTTGCCGCCGGTTTTGGCAAAGCCCATACCGCCGCGAACGGCGCGCACATATTCATCTTCAATCCAAATGCCCACCGGAGCAAGACCGGAGGCGTAATAGGCTCCGCTGGGAGACAGGATGATGATAAACAGGTAGGTGTTGGAGGGAGCAACCCCCAAAAACTCGTCGGTGGCGATGATGAAGGGACGGATATACAGGGAGGTTCCTTCCGCTGTGGGAATCCAGTCACGATCCACGCTGACAAGAGCGGACACCGCCTGAACGAAATCCTCCTCAGGCAACTGGGGGATACAAAGGCGCTTGTTGGAATTGTTGGCGCGTTTGGCGTTCATATCGGGACGGAACAGACGGGGCTTGCCGTCTTTTCCACGGTATGCCTTCAGTCCTTCAAATATTTCCGAGCCGTAATGCAGCACGGTTGACGCCGGATGAAGTGAAATATTGCCGAACGGAACAATACGAGCATCATGCCAGCCCTTATCCGACGAATAGTCCATAACAAACATATGGTCGGTAAAAACACTGCCGAAAGAAAGCGTGGAGCTGTCCGGTTTTTCCTTCGGACAGGACGTTTTGTTTATCTTGATTTCCATAAAAAATCACTCCTTATTCTTTTCCATATTATTAAAAGCGCAAAGCAGTGCATCTGCACTTGCGTGTATGATATCCGTGTTTGTTCCCGCTCCCCAGTTCATATTGCCGAGAGCATCTTTAAGTCCTATATATGCTGCCGCCACGCTTCCCGACCCTTTTCCGCGCATGCTGTGCTCGGTATATACAAGAAGCTCATAGTCAACTCCTCTGAATTTCTTCAGCGCGTTGCTGACGGCATCAAGCGAGCCGTTTCCGGCAGATTTTACACAGGTTGTTTTGCCTTTTTCGGAAAAAGTTATATTTGCCTCGACAGTTTCTCCGTTCCGTGCAAAACTCATATCCGAAATTCTGAGGGAAGCCTCTCCGAGAAAATAATTTGACTTAAATATCTCAAGTACCTCGTCTGCCTTCAGCTCCTTATGCCCGTGATCGGACACCGCTTTGCAGAGGTAACTGAAATGTTCTCTCATTCCTGCGGGGAGAACATATCCGTATGTCTGCTCCAAAAGGTAGCCTATGCCACCCTTTCCGCTCTGAGAGTTGACGCGAATGACGTCGGCGTCGTATGTGCGGTTTATGTCATGCGGATCTATCGGAATATAAGGAACAGTCCAACGATGAGCCTGATTTTCTTCCCTGTATTTCATGCCCTTTGCAATAGCGTCCTGATGACTTCCCGAAAAAGCGGCAAACACAAGCGCGCCTGCGTACGGAGAACGTTCATAGACATGCATACGCGTGCATTTTTCATATACATCAACAAGGTGCGGCATATCGGAAAAATCAAGCTTCGGATCAACGCCGTGCGAGTACATATTCAATGCAAGTGTAATGATGTCCACGTTTCCCGTGCGCTCTCCGTTTCCGAAAAGCGTGCCCTCAACCCGATCCGCTCCCGCAAGCAGTGCAAGCTCGGTATCGGCAACACCCGTTCCTCTGTCATTATGCGGATGGAGCGAAAGAACCACATGTTCACGGTATTTAAGATTTTCACTCATGTATTCGACCTGCGAAGCATATATGTGCGGCAGGCTCATTTCAACCGTAACCGGAAGATTTATGATAACCGGATTTGTCTCGGACGGCTCCAGCACGTCAAGTACAGCGTTGCAGACCTCAAGCGCATATTCCGGCTCAGTTCCGGTAAAGCTCTCGGGAGAATATTCAAATTTAAAGTTTCCGTCGTATTCCTTCGCCAGTTTTTTTACAAGCTTTGCGCCGTCAACGGCAATTTGCTTGATTTCTTCCTTTGATTTGCGGAAAACCTGCTCTCGTTGAGCGACGCTTACCGAATTATAGAAATGAATAATGACCGACGGTGCGCCCTTGCAGGCTTCAAATGTCTTTCTTATAATATGTTCTCTGCACTGTGTAAGTACCTGAAGCGTTACCCCTTCGGGAATCATATTCTTTTCTATAAGCGTACGCAGAAACACGTATTCGGTCTCGCTTGCCGCCGGAAAACCGACCTCTATCTCCTTGAACCCCACTTCAAGCAGCAATTTATAAAATTCCAGCTTTTCCTCAAGGCTCATAGGGACAACAAGGCTCTGATTTCCGTCACGCATATCGACGCTGCACCAGACCGGCGGCTTTTCAATCCGCTCTTTCGTCACCCATTTGTTATGTGTTCCCGGCGCACAGTAATATCCGGGACTGTATTTGCTTGCATCCATCATTTTTAAGCTTCCCCCTTATTTTTCCGCAATAACCTCAACCTCAACCAATGCGCCTTTCGGTAGCTGCTTTACGGCAACGCATGATCTGGCGGGCTTTGAAGAAAAATATCGGGAATATACTTCGTTAAATGCGCCGAAGTCAGAAATATCGGCAAGGAAGCAGGTCGTTTTCACTGCTTTTTCAAGTCCGGAGCCTGCCGCTGCAAGCACTGCGGAAAGATTCTTGCATACCTGCTCGGTCTGCTCCTCGATTGTGAGCGCTTCAATGTTTCCTGTTTTGGGGTTTATCGGAATCTGTCCCGATGTAAATATCATGTTTCCGACCGTAATTGCCTGTGAATACGGGCCGATTGCCGCCGGTGCATTTTCTGTATAAATAACTTCTTTCATGGTTTAATTCCTCCGTTTATCCGATAAGTTTAAAGCCCTCTTTTTTGAGAGTGCTTGTGATAAGCTCAATCTGTTCATAGTCACGTGTTTCCATCTCTATTCTCAGATAACAGCCGTTTATGTTCTTTGTCTCGCCCGTGCGCTCGTGATGTACGCTTGTGACGTTTCCGCCGCAGTCGGCAATGATTCGTGAGACATCTTTAAGCTGACCGGGCTTGTCAATAAGCTCTATAAGAAGACTGCTTGAACGTCCCGACTTTATAAGACCTCTGCCGATTACTCTTGACAGGCTTGTAACGTCGATGTTTCCGCCCGAAACAACACTGACAACCTTTTTGCCGCTAAGCGGGAATTTTTCAAACATTGCCGCCGCAACCGAGACAGCGCCTGCGCCTTCGGCAATCATTTTCTGCTTTTCAATGAGAGCAAGTATGGCTGATGAAATCTCGTCGTCCGACACAAGGGCAATATCGTCCACATACTGGCTCGTATACTGGAAGGTGTTTTCACCGGGCTGTTTTACGGCAATGCCGTCAGCTATTGTAGACACAGACGCAAGGCACTCGGATTTTCCGCTTTTTATTGAGTTATACATGCTCGGCGCGCCCTCGGACTGCACTCCGTACACTTTTATCGACGGACGTATGGATTTTATCGCATATGCGATGCCGGAAATCAGTCCGCCACCGCCTATCGGTACTATAACGGCGTCGATGTTGTCAAGCTCATGTATAATTTCAAGCCCTATCGTGCCCTGACCTGCAATAACGTTTTCGTCATCAAAGGGATGAACAAAGGTAAGCCCCTGCTCGTCTCGCATCTGAAGCGCGGTTTTATATGCGTCGTCATAGCAGCCGTTTACAAGGCAGACCTCTGCGCCGTATCCTTTTGTTGATTCAACCTTTGAAATCGGCGCGCTGTCAGGAAGGCAAATAAGAGAACGTATACCGTTTTTGGTGGCTGCAAGCGCAACGCCCTGAGCGTGGTTTCCCGCCGAGCAGGCGATAACGCCCTTTGCCTTTTCCTCATCGGAGAGTCTGGCAATTTTATACGCAGAGCCTCTCACCTTGAAAGAGCCGGTAATCTGGAGATTTTCGGGCTTCAGATAGAGTTTGCACTGCGGCGCGATGCCGTAAGCACGCACAAGAGATGTTTCGCGTATTACGTCACGTAGGACGACCTGCGCGTCAAAAATTTTTTCAAGTGTCAGCATTATAATCCTCCCTAATTTTTACAGACGATATAACAAATCCCGTCTCAAAGTTTAAACTTTGAGACGGGTGAAATTACACTCGCGGTACCACTCAAATTGCAGTTTAAAACTGCCTCTTTACGGAATCAAGCAATTCCTGTGTTTTGACGCAACAATTACGGGAGACTCTACTTAAGATTCTCGTTCAAATCTCCGGCTCGGAAGTGAGAAGTTTATAGAGCGCTGCTGCCGATTTGCACCATACATCGGCTCTCTGAAAGCAAAAACTCAAAAACCGTCTTCGTCATAGCTTTTATTATTTATTTTTTATCATACTAACACAAAACAATATTTTTGTCAAGAAATTTTTGACGTTTTAATTCATTTTTTCCACCTTACATAACAATCACGGACAAAATTCGAGTTATTTGCGCAGTTTGTACAAACAAATGCAAAACATCAAAATATAAGCTCTGTAAAAATCCGATTTATCCGTTTTTTATTATCTGAAAAGCG
>JBJFAQ010000090.1:0-25556 GCA_051887995.1 Eubacteriales bacterium | reverse complement strand
TCCCCTTTATACCGGTCTCTTCCCACACATTAAATGGTATCCTGATAAATGCGCGACCACCCTCAGTATATATGGCCGCACGAAATCTATATATCATTTGACCGCCAGCCCTTCCCATATTTTTTGATATAATTCCCGGTTTGCGATTTATTTGGTTTCGCATTATCACATAACAGGAAAGAATACAAGAACAGCCGCAGCAGAGCAGACTCCTGTGGCTGTTATTGTCTTATGAGCATCCGCCTTTTCCGCGTGCTTTTGCTCTTTTTTTAAATTTTATTTCGGATTACTGCTCGTCTGCCGCTACGCCTTCGGGAGCGTCCTCGGGCATTGCCTCCTCGGCAGCTTTTGCTTCTTCAAGAAGCGCACGAATCGAGAGGCTGATTTTGCGGTTCTCATAGTCAATGTCCGTAATTTTCGCGTCAACTACCTGACCGATTTCAAGCACGTCTGCGGGCTTTGCAATCTTTTCGAGGGCAATCTGGGAGATGTGGATAAGTCCGTCAACGCCGTCAACAATTTCAGCGAACGCGCCGAAAGGCATCATGCTTACAATCTTGACGGGTGCAATGTCGCCGACCTGGTATTTATCCGTGAATATCTTCCACGGGTTTGTTTCCTCTGTCTTGTAACCGAGGGAAATTCTCTTCTTCTCAACGTCAAAGGACTTGATGTAAACATCGACTTCCTGACCGATGGAAACGACTTCGGCAGGAGACTTGATGCGCTTCCACGACAGCTCGCTTGTATGTATCATACCGTCAACGCCGCCGAGGTCAACGAATGCGCCGTATGCGGTCATACTCTTGACAACTCCGGTATAATGCTTGCCTTCCTCAACCGTTGCCCAGAATGCGGCTTCCTTTGCCTGCTTTTCTTCGCGTATAACTTCACGCATTGAGCCGTAAGCCTTGTGTCCGTGTTCCTTTATCTCAACGATTCTGAACTTTACGGTCTTTCCGTTCAGCGTATTAAGGTCGCCTGATTTCGGGATTCCGGTGAGTGCTCCGGGAATGAACACGCGGTTTGCGCCGACAAGAGCGATGACTCCGCCCTTCGCAATTTCAACTACCTTGCCTTCAAGAACGGTCTTAGCCTCAGCGGCGGCAACGATTTCATTCCAGTTTTTGTCGGAATCGGTACGCTTCTTTGAAAGCTCAGCGATACCCTCAACGTCGCTTACGCGGATAACGAAAGCCTCAACCTCGTCTCCGACCTTGAACATTTCCTTAAGGTTGACAGAAGGATCGTCTGTTATCTGTTCTGCCTTGATTATGCCGGTTACTTTGTAACCGATGTCAAGCTGAAGCTCGGCGTTCGATACGGCTGTAACGATTCCGGTGACGGTATCTCCTGTATTTAAAGTTTTGCAAAGTGATTCTTCGAGCAGTGTTTCAAAATTTTCTGCGCTCATGGTTTTATATACCTCCTCTATTATGCCTGGCGGAGTCGAGGCTCCGGCGGCAATTCCCACTTTTATTTTATTTGTGGGAGGAATCAGTGCTTTTAACCCGTCGGCATTTTCAACCCAAACGGTGTTCTTGCAGATACTCTTGCATATTTCGGTGAGCTTGGCAGTATTTGAACTGTCTTTCCCGCCTATGACAATCATATAATCACAGACACTCGCGAGTCTTTTCGCCTCGAGTTGCCTGATTTCCGTAACATTACATATTGTATCAAAAATTATCGGATTTGTACAGAGTTTTCGGAGAACATTTTGACTTTTGTGCCATTCGCACAAATTCTGAGTTGTTTGCGCAACCATGACAGCCGTTTTTTTGTCTAAAGTGTCTATTTCTGAGCCTTGGAGGGCTTTTTCAAGAGCTTCTGCCGAATCATAAACGCGGCTTTCCCCCGTGCAGTGGCTTAAAATGCCCCGAACCTCCGGATGCTCGGGATTTCCGATGATAATAAAGACGGAATTTTCCGACGAATGTTCCGATGCAATGCGGTGAATTTTTTTTACAAAAGGGCAGGTGCAGTCCACATAAGAAAAATATGGATTTTTGTCCGCTGCTGCGGCAAGTCTGTCCGATAATTGCTTTGTTACACCGTGAGTACGGATGAAAACCGTCACGGGAGACTTTTCCGATGCGGAAAGGGCGGTTTTCTCTATTTCATCCTCTCCGAGCACACGCACTCCCTTTTTCAGAAGCTCTGCGTTGTAAATTGTGTTGTGTATTATGTGGCCGAGAGTATATATGCGCTCTCCCGGAGACGCGTTTTTTATTTTTTCCTCAAGAGTATCTGTCGCGCGCTTAACGCCGAAGCAGAAGCCGGCGTTTTCGGCGACGATAACTCTCGGAGCGCTGTTTTCGTTTTTCACTTCTTTCCGCCCTCCGGTCCGAGAGCGCAGATGCGGTCAAATAAAAGTTCCGTAATTCTTTTAAGCTCGGCGGCGCGCGGCGCTTCGGAGTCAAACGCAATCTCCTCGCGTGTTATCGGCGCACCGATATAAATATCTATTTTTCTGCCGACGTGCCAGCGGTTGTTTTTGATGCAGACGCGGATTGGCAGAACAGGGCAGTCGGTTTTCGATATAATGAGAGCGGCTCCGGTCTTGAAGGAGGTGTCCTCAAGCTCCATCGCGCGGCAACGCGTCCCCTGCGGGAACATTCCCGCGCATTTTCCGCTTTTTATCAGGTCTATTGTTTTATGTACCGCGCTGAGATCACTCCCTCCGCGGTCTACCGGATATGCATTGAGTAGTTTTATCAGCTGTCTAAGCACAGGGATTTTAAAAAGCTCCTTTTTTGCCATGAAAAAGGCTTCTGTTTTTTTCATGGCGGCCGCAACGCAGACAGGGTCAAGCAGGGAAACATGGTTTGAGCAGAGCAGGATGCCGCAGGGCTCGGGTTCATTTTCCGAGCCGTGAACATGGATTCGGAAAATGAACCGTATAAAGCCCGCAAGGCAGGAATGAAGGCGCTTATAGAGGGATTTTTTCATTACTTTACCACCCCGCCGGTTTTCTTCTCGATGAGTTTCAGCACATATTCCGTGCTTTCTTCCGGCGTAAAGCCCGAATTGTCGAATATTACGGCATCGGGGGCGGGCACTGCCGGAGCTATGGCACGGGTTCTGTCATTTTTGTCGCGCTCCTTCATGTCTGCGAGCACGTCTTCGTATCTTACGTTTGTGCCCTTTGATATCAGCTCGTCCGTGCGGCGCTTTGCGCGCGCTTCATCTGACGCCGTCATGAAGATTTTGACGTCGGCATCAGGCAGAATGACGGTTCCTATATCGCGTCCGTCCATTATGACGCTGTTTTTCTCCGCGATGGATTTCTGCGTGCCGAGCAGAAATTCGCGTACCTGCGGTATTGCGGACACGGCGGAGGCGTACATTGACATTTCCGGAGTTCTGATTTTGTCTCCGAGGTTCTCGCCGTTAAGGTATACGCACTGAGTGCCGTTTTCATAGCGCACGTCGAGTTCGATTTCGGGAAGCAGGGCGGAAACCGCCTCCGCGTCTTTCGGGTCTTTGTCTTTTGAGCGAACGTAATAACCTATGCTGCGGTAGAGCGCTCCGGTGTCAACGTATACGATTCCGAGTCTTGCCGCAACAGCTTTTGCGACCGTACTCTTTCCCGAGCCGCTCGGACCGTCGATTGCAATACGTATCATTATTGTGTCTCCTTTGGTTTTAGCTTATTTGGTTTGCCGCGCTTTCTCCTGCGAGAACGGCGGTGGAAAAGGCGATTTGCAGATTGAAGCCCCCGGTGTAAGCGTCAACGTCAATTATTTCACCCGCAAAATAAAGTCCGCGGACGAGTTTTGACTCCATTGTTTTCGGATTTATCTCTTTTACATCTATCCCACCGGAGGTGATTATCGCTTCGTCTATGGGTCTTAAGCGCAGAAGCGGTATTTCAAAGTGCTTAAGAAGAGTGACGAGGCGTTTTCTTTCCTCTTTTGTTATCGAATTGACCTTTTTACGCATGTCAATGCCCGAAAGCCGCACAAACGAGCTTATCATTTTCTGAGGAAGCAGGCTGTCAAGTGAATTTATGAAGTCCTTATTGCTGTATTTGGTAAAATCCGAGACGAGTCTTGCGTCGAGCGTCTTTTCGTCAAGTGCGGGCTTCAGGTCTATTGTGGCGGTATATTTTCCCTTTTCAATGTCCGTCATATGCGCGGACGCCGACAGCACGAGAGGTCCCGTAAGTCCGAAATGAGTGAACATCAGTTCGCCGAAGTCTTCATATATTATTTTTCCGGTTTTATTCGCTTTTATTATGAGTTTTACATTTTTAAGGGACAGCCCCTGCATTCCGGCGCATATATGTCCGTCCTCAACAATCGGCACAAGAGAGGGAACAAGCGCTGTTACACTGTGACCGATGCCGCGCGCCATGCGGTATCCGTCACCGTCCGAACCTGTCGCTTTGTATGAAAGACCGCCGGTGCAGAGTATGACTGCGTCAAAGCGGCGTTTTCCGTCCTGCGTGATGATTCCGTCAATTTTTCCGTTTGTTTCCGAGAGGGAAACCACCTTTTTATGCTCAATGGCACACCCTGCGCGGCGACATTCGCTCTCAAGCGCCGAAACTATGTCCGATGCGCGGTCGGAAACCGGGAATACTCGCTTTCCGCGTTCGGTTTTGAGCGGAACTCCGATACTTTCAAAAAAGTTTTTTGTCTCGCTTGTCGGAAAACGGTGCAGCGCGGCATAAAGAAAGCGCGGATTGCGCGGCACGTTTGAGAGAAATTCCTCAAAATCGCAGTCATTTGTAACATTGCAGCGCCCTTTGCCCGTGATGCGCAGCTTTTTGCCGAGGCGGTCGTTTTTTTCAAAAAGAGTGACCGACGCTCCGGCTCTTGCGGCAAAGATCGCCGCCGTCATTCCGGCGGCGCCGCCGCCGATTACAGCAACTTTTTGCATATCAGAGCTTGTCCTTGTTATAAACGTCGTATTCGTCCCAGATATTTTCGAGCTTTCTCAGCTGGTCTCTGAATTTTTCCGGACACTTGCGCGAGACGGCAACGATTATTGCGTTGATGATGCTCAGCGGCGCGACAAGGGAATCCACATATGAAACCATGTCGCTCTCGGCGGTCAGAAGCTCGTCGGCATATGGCGCCATCGGGGACATTTCGGAATCCGTGATGGCTATTACGTTTGCACCTACCTCGTGCGCATATTCGACGGCGTTTATTATGCGCTTTGAATAGCGCGGGAAGCTGACGGCTATCATTGTGTCGTCCGGGCGAAGATGCATTATCTGCTCAAACATATCGCTGCCGGATGTTGACTGCACAAAGCGGATGTTGTCGAACACCATGCGGAGATTGAAGTGGAGAAAGCCGGCAAGTGAGGAGGAGGAACGCACGCCGATAATATAAATGTTCTTTGCCGAAACGATTTTGTCAACCGCTTCGTTGAAGGACTGTCTGTTTACGGATTCAAGAGTATGCTTTATTCTTTCCGCGTCGGAAATCAGAACCTTGTCAAGGACGTCGCCGTCGCCGATGAGGTCGTTTGTCACTTCGATTCTTTGAATTGAGGTCAGCATATTGCGGATAAGCTCCTGAAGCGAGCGCTGAAACTCCGGATATCCCTCGAAGCCCAGCTCATTTGCAAAGCGTACCACGGTGGATTCGGAAACACCGACAAGATTTCCGAGCTTTGACGCCGTCATATATGCCGCCTTTTCATAGTGGTCGAGAATATAGGAGGCAATCAGCTTTTGTCCCTTTGAAAATGCAGGCATCTGTGTCTTTATTGCCATAAGTAGGTTTCTGTTCATTTTCGATTCCTTTCCGTGCTCTCGGCTTTCCGCCGCAGGTAATGTCCTGTTTACCTGCCTGAAGTCGGCGCGTCCTTATATTGATTCAAGTTAAGTTACATTATATATAAATTTCTTTGCCTTGTCAACGCACTTTTCTTTTTTTTAAAATCCATAAGGCAAAATAGACAAAAAAACCAAAAAAATTTGTTGTAATTTTTTCCGAAAAAAGGGTTTACATTTTCAAAAAGGTATGATATAATAACGCCGTAATCCGATGTCACTTAGTACGGCAGATGCGTCAAGTGTTATGAGATTGAAAAAATCATAATTTTTCACATGTAAAGCTTGTGAAAAAAAGTCGCGCGCCGAAACAGTGTATTCAATTACTGTTTGGGTGCTTTTTTTGTGTATAAAGACATAAAAGCGGGAAAATACAGTCGAATCGGATTGCAGGAACGCACGCCCGAAGGCAGCGCCGCAAGCGCGGCGAAATACACGGCTCTCGGACGCGTCCGCGAGAAACGCGCGGATGACAACGAAAGGAAGGTAAGAAATGAAACTTATCTACAACGTCAGCGACAAGCCGAAATTCGGTCAGCTCATCGCATTCGCATTCCAACAGCTGCTCGCCATCATGGCAGCCACCATCGCAGTGCCCATGATCATCTCGGGTACATATGACTGCGGTGAGGTCAACATGAGCACCGCTGCCGCACTCTTCGGTGCAGGCGTCGGAACTCTCGTATACGTTCTCTTTACTCTGAAAAAGAGCCCTGTTTTCCTCGGTTCTTCATTTGCATTCCTCGGCTCGATGTCTGCGGCGTTCGCCGGAGCGGCTTCCGCACAGGCAGGCTTTGCAGGACTTATCATCGGTGCGATCTTCGCCGGACTTGTTTACGTTGTTATCGCAATTGTCGTAAAGATTGCAGGCGTAAAGTGGATAAATAAACTGATGCCCGCGGTTGTTATCGGTCCTACAGTCTCCATTATCGGTCTTTCGCTTGCCGGAAACGCAGTCGGAGACCTCAAGACAGCTCCTGCCGGAGGCTCTGTATATGTTGCCCTTATCTGCGGTCTTGTTACTCTTGTTGTAACGATGCTCTGCTCCACATACGGCAAGAAAATGGCTCGCCTGATTCCTTTCATCATCGGTATCCTCGCAGGATATGCAGTTGCTCTCGTATTCACCCTTATCGGTATGAGCACGGACAACTCCGCGCTTCTGGTTCTTAACTTCGACACCTTCAAGGCTCTCACCGCCGACGGCGTTACACTGAAAACCTTCATCAGCGTTCCCGATTTCACTTTCTTTGAAGCTGTAAAGGGCATAAAGGAAATTGACGCTTCTTACATAGGAAGCCTTGCGGCAGCATATGTTCCGGTTGCTTTCGTAGTATTTGCAGAGCATATCGCAGACCACAAGAACATTTCCTCCATTATCGAAAAAGACCTTCTTGAAGATCCCGGACTTTCCCGCACACTTCTCGGCGACGGTATCGGCTCCATGTTCGGCGCTCTGTTCGGAGGCTGCCCCAACACTACATACGGCGAATCCGTCGGCTGCGTTGCTATCACAAGAAACGCATCTGTCGTAACGATTATTGCCGCAGCGGTTTGCGCAATTATTGTTTCCTTTATCTCTCCCTTCGTTGCATTCCTCAGCTCCATTCCGAACTGCGTAATGGGCGGCGTGTGCATCGCGCTTTACGGATTCATTTCGGTATCCGGTCTTAAGATGGTACAGAGCGTTGACCTCGGCAAAAACAGAAATCTCTTCGTGGTATCTGTTATCCTGATTACAGGTATCGGCGGACTTGCGGTTTCTTTCGGCAAGGTAACAATCACATCGGTTGCATGCGCTCTTATCCTCGGTATTATTACAAACATTATCCTCTCCGGCAAAAATGCCGACGCGGAATAATAAATAAAACGATATAAAAAACTCAGCCGCCAACGACTTCGCGTGGCGGCTGAGTTTTTTGATTTATTTGATTTTATTTGCGGCTTTTGAGGTATTCGTCTATCTTTTCGGCGGCTTCTTTTCCTGCGCCCATGGCAAGAATTACGGTCGCCGCACCCGTGACGGCGTCTCCTCCCGCGTAAACGCCCTCTCTTGTGGTCGTCACTCCGTCGCTTGTGACAAGACAGCCCTTCGGGTTTGTCTCAAGTCCGGGAGTTGTCATGCGGATTAAGGGGTTGGGGCTTGTTCCGACGGCGATAATAACAGTATCTACGTCGAGCGTGATTTTTTCGCCTGTCTCGACAGGTCTGCGTCTGCCCGATGCATCCGGCTCGCCGAGCGTCATGACATCGCATACCATTCCGGTGACAAAGCCCTTGTCGTCTGTCAGAATCTCGCAGGGATTTGTGAGAGTTTTGAGAATGATTTCCTCTTCCTTTGCGTGATGTATTTCTTCTTTTCTTGCCGGCATTTCCGCTTCTCCGCGGCGGTAAACAATGTAGACGTTCTCGGCGCCGAGACGCTTTGCGCATCTTGCCGCGTCCATGGCGACATTTCCTCCGCCGACAACTGCGACGTTTTTCGACCTTATAATGGGAGTGTCATAGTCGTCGCGGTATGCTTTCATCAGGTTTACGCGGGTAAGATATTCGTTTGCGCTGTATACTCCGCAGCCGCTCTCGCCCTTGATTCCGAGAAATCCGGGAAGTCCCGCTCCGCTGCCGACAAAAACGGCGTCGTAGCCGTCCTTAAACAGCTCGTCTATGGTAAGAACTCGTCCGATGACCATGTCGAGCTTTATTTCAACGCCGAGCTTTTTGAGATTTTCAACCTCGGCGGAAACAATCGCTTTCGGAAGACGAAATTCGGGAATACCGTACTGAAGCACGCCTCCTGCGGTGTGGAATGCCTCGAAAATCGTTACTCTGTAACCTTTTTTGGCAAGGTCTCCGGCGCAGGACAGTCCGGAAGGACCGGAACCTACAACGGCAACGCGCGGCATATCGTTTTTTACGGTAGGCTCGATTTTTTCATCGGGATTATGTTTCATATGATAGTCAGCGCAGAAGCGCTCAAGGCGTCCGATGCCTACGCTCTCGCCCTTTATGCCTCTTACGCATTTTCCCTCGCACTGGTTTTCCTGCGGGCATACTCTGCCGCAGACAGCGGGAAGGGCGTTGCTTTTTTTTATGATTTTATATGCTTCCTCAAATTCGCCTTTGGCAACGTGAGAAATGAAATCGGGAATGTGAACTCCGACAGGGCAGCCGCTTACACACGGCTTGTTTTTGCAGGAAAGGCAGCGAGCCGCTTCCTCCATTGCCTGCTCCTCCGTGTAGCCGAGCGATACCTCATCGAAATTCTTATTTCTGACACAGGGAAGCTGTTCGTTTATTTTTACTTTATTTGGCGACATATTTGGCATTGCTTTTACCTCACTTAACTTCTGCCCGCATCAAATTGCAGTTATACTCGCGGGCTTCTTCCTTTTCCTGCTTTTCGTACATGCGGTTGCGTCGGATAAGCTCGTCGAAATCTACTTCGTGACCGTCAAAATCAGGACCGTCGATGCAGGCAAATTTGATTTTACCGCCGACGGTCACGCGGCAACCTCCGCACATACCGGTTCCGTCTATCATGATGGGATTCATGCTGACTACCGTTTTGATTCCGTACTCTTTTGTGAGCAGGCAAACGAATTTCATCATTATCGGGGGGCCGATGGCAATGACGAGGTCATATTTTGCGCCGCCTTCGATAAGCTCGCGCAGGGCGTCGGTGACAAGTCCTCCGTTGCCGTTTGATGCATCGTCGGTCTTTATTACGAGCCTGTTGCTTGCCTTTTTCATCTCATCTTCGAGAATAATCAGATCCTTTGTCCTGAAGCCCGCTATCATGTCTACTTCAGCGCCGCGTTCTTTTAGATATTTTGCCTGCGGATACGCGATGGCGCACCCTAGGCCGCCTCCGATAACGGCTACCCTATTGCCCTCGTCAAGCTCCGACGGCTTTCCGAGAGGGCCTACAAAATCGAGAATTTCATCGCCCTCTTTCATCGCGCCGAGCTTCATTGTTGCTTTTCCGACTTTCTGGAAAATAACCGTAACCGTTCCTTTTTCCCTGTCGCAGTCTGCAATTGTGAGCGGAATACGCTCCGATTTTTCATCTGTTCTGAAAATTATAAACTGACCCGGAAGCGCCTTTGCGGCAATTGCCGGTGCCAGGACCGACATATATTCGGTCGTTTCATTCAGCGATTTTTTATAAACAATTCGAAACATTAAAAATACCTCCCGGTAGAATAGATTGCATGAAAACACGTTTCTTTGCTTTTGTATTCGTACTTTTTCAATTTGTACGGTCACGGTTTATTATATCACTGCCAAACTGCCTTTGCAAGTGTGTTTTTGATTTGCAGGGTGAATTTTTTCTGAATTTAAGTGAATTTTTGTGTATTCTGTTGATTTTTGATTTCGTTCATGGTATGATTAAACGGAATTAAGATGACATGTTCTTCATAATATATATCAGTAAAACAAGGAAGGACAGGTCATGACGGAAGAATACAGAAGGCAACTCTGCGCAAGAATAACAAGACTTAATGAAACAGATTATCTGTACATAAAAAGGATTGTCAAAATCTCTTTTCTTTGCCTTTTTGCACTGTTTTGCGGAGCGCTTGTTGCAGGTCTTATTCCGTGCGACGCCGAAACGCTTGACGCTCTGTGCGAGGCTCATTTCTGCGCTTTCTTTGACGGGCTCGGTCCGCTTGACGCCGTTCGGAGCGCCGTGCGTTTCGCACTTCCGGATCTTTTGTGCATTTTTGCCGTTGCCTTTTTCGGTTACACAATGCTTGCTTTTGCCGGAAGTACGGTTTGCATCTTTTTCTGCGGGGCTCGCCTCGGCTACTGCTTCTTTTCTCTCCTTCCTGCGGCAAATCACATCGAAAACGGAACGTTTGCGTTTGTGTTTTTTGCCGTCTGCAAGTTGCTTGTGCTTATCGCGCTCGTGTTTGCCGCCTCGGAGGCGGAAGGCTTTTCCTATGTCTGCCGCGATATATACGGAAAAAGGCGTTTTGCGCTTCTGTCGGAGAAAAGCGTGCGGTATATCGTGCTTATGACAAGCACCGCGGGGTTTACCGCGCTTATAAATGTTATTTATCTTATTTTTCTGCATTTTCAGAAATTTCAAATGATTTGATTTTGGGAAAGGACGTCACATGAACAAAGAAACGGAAGAAAAGAAAAAAAGCAGGTTTCCTTTTTTCAAAAAAAAGGAGCCGAAAGGCATTACTAAAGAAGAAGCGGAGCTTGAGGCAAACGCGCCCCGAAACCTGAAATTTTTCTTCAAGCTGTTCGGGAGACGCTTTTCCAAACTGCTCACCCTCAATTTTCTGATGCTTTTTCAGATAATACCGCTTCTCGCGGCTTTTTACGTATATCTTCAGGGACCGACAACTCCGGTTCAGACGAGTGTGTTCGCACAAACCGTTTTCGGGGTGAGACTTTTCTCCGATGCGCCGGCGCTCACCTTGCTCGACGGTCTTTCGGGAGCTACGATAGGTATGCCCGCTCACGGCTCGCCCGTTTATGTTATCATTGCCGTTCTCATTCTGCTGCTCGCCGTCACATGGGGCTGGCAGAATGTCGGTGCAACATATATCCTTCGCGGATTTGTCCGCGGAGAGCCGGTCTTCATGTGGACCGACTACAAATATGCGATACGCAAGAACCGCAAACAGGGGTTCTTCATGGGGCTTATAGATTTTGCCTGCATAGCGATTCTTGCGTTCGATATTTTGTATTTTTCCGGCATGTCCGGCAGCTTTGCACAGGATATGATGTTCTACTGCACCATCGGTCTTGCCATTATTTACTGCTTTATGAGGTACTACATCTACCTTATGCTAATCACATTTGATTTGTCGATTCCGAAGCTGCTTAAAAACGCGCTGATCTTCACGACGGTCGGAATCTGGCGCAATATTGCGGCGTCGGTCGGAGTTCTTCTTATGATAGCGCTTAATCTTCTGCTTGCAGTCTGGCTTGTGCCGCTCGGTGTTGTTGTTCCGCTCATACTTCCGTTTTTCTATCTGCTTCCGTGCTCTGCCTTTATGACGGCATACGCCGCATATCCCAAAATAAAACAGTATATGATTGACCCGCAGATAAAGGAAGAAGAGGAAGCGGACGAGGACGTCGGGGACGAGGACGGGGAAGAAGCATAAGAGCAAGGCTAATCCGAAATCAGCTCGCTTACCGTAACAAAATGATATCCCCTCTCAATTAGGGCGGGAATTATCATGCGGAGTGCGTCCGGTGTCGGACTGTTATGACCGATATAATCGTGCATCAAAATGATATCCCCGCTTTTGACATTCGTCATAACGTTTTTCATAATGTTGTCCGGAGACTGGTGATCCCAGTCTCGGGTGTCTATCGACCATAAAATTACGGAATATCCGAGGCTCTGCGCGGTTTTTTCAACATCGTCGTTGAATGCGCCCTCGGGAGGACGGAATACTCTCGGACAGTATTCGTCAAGCTCGAAAATCGCGTCCTCGCAGCGTCCAAGCTCTTTTATTAGTTCATCGTGTCCGAGCGAACGCACGCAGTGGTGAGTATAGGTGTGATTTCCTATCTCATGACCTGCCGCCATTACCTTTTCTGCGGCATCGGAATAATATTCAACGTTTTGCCCTACAAAGAAAAACGTCGCCTTGATGCCGTATTCGTCAAGTATATCGAGTATTTTCCCCGTATAATATGGGTGCGGACCGTCATCAAATGTCAGGGCTATCTCCATTTTGTCGTTTTCCTTATAGCGATAGATTACCTGCTTACTGTCCGACGCGGAAACAGATACGGTAAACAGGCAAAGAACGCATATAAGCAAAATTATCCGTTTCATGCCGTCAGTTCGTCAAGCGTGCCGAATCGGTAGCCCTGTCCTTTAAGCTCTCTTATTACATCTCCGAGAACAGCCGCGTTTGTGCTCGATGTCGGGTGCAGGAGCAGTACCGCTCCGTTGTGGATATTGGAAAGGATTTTTTCCTTGGCATAAGCGCAGTCGGGCTGTTTTCCGTTGTCCCAGTCGGCATAGGCAAAGCTCCAGAAAATCGTCTTATATCCCGCATTTTTTGCGTTTTCCATCATACTGCGGCTGAATTTCCCCTCGGGAGGTCTGAAATAACGCGGCATGTCCTTTCCGGTAAGCTCCTTGTATGCTTCCGAGAGCTTTTCAAGCTCCGCGTTAAACGAATCGGCGCTTACCTTTGTCATATCGCCGTGCGAATAGGTGTGATTTGCCACAATGTGCCCCTCGTCTGCCATACGCCGGACAAGTTCGCCGTTTCTTTCAATGAGATTTCCCAGAATGAAAAACGCACCGGGAACATTTTCCTCCTTAAGAGTGTCGAGAATTTTTTCGACGTTGCCGTTTTCATATCCGGCGTCGAAGGTGAGGTAAACTACCTTTTCCTCGCATGCGTCGCCGTGCGCGTGGTCGATATAATAACCGTCATACTCCTCTATATATTGCATATTGCTGTCGCACTTCGGCTGTTTATGGTCCTTTTGCCTTACGCAGTACCATCCGAGGCTTTCCTCGGCGCTTGCCGCAAGCGCGAAAATAAGGCTCACGCCGATTATAAGCGACAGCGCCGGGATAACTTTGTATTTCATAAGTCTTACCCTTCTTTCCTTGGTATTTTGAAATCCGAAAAATGATTTCATAATTTATTTTTTCACGAATTTTTGTTTTTTCTCTGAAAACAATATGGATAAGGTGTAATTTTAATCTCTGGTTTTTTCCGCTTATTATGAAAATTTTTTGAAAGGAGAAAAAGGCATGATAAATACTTTCGAGCGGCGCGAAAAGAAAATGCTTGTGGACGAAGCGGCTTTTCCCGTCATTGAAAAAAGGCTTTCTGAGCATTTTTTGCCTGATTCTCACAATGTCGGCGGAAAACCTTATGAAATTTGCAATATTTACTTTGACAACGACTCCTTTGACCTTATAAGACATTCGGTGTCAAAGCCGAAATTCAAGGAAAAGCTCAGACTCCGCAGTTACGGGACTCCGTCGGAGGATTCTGAGGTCTTTTTTGAAATAAAACGAAAGCTCGGTCAGGTCGGAACGAAAAGGCGCGCGGTACTGCCGCTTTGTGAGGTCTACCGATTTATCTGCGAGGGCAAATATCCGGACAAAACGAGCTTTATAAACACGCAGGTGCTTCGGGAAATCTCCTATATGATAGATACCTTCGGTCTGCACCCTTCGGTTTACATAGGATATATGCGAAACGCCTATTTCGGTAAGGAAGATTCGTCGCTGAGGCTTACGGTGGACCGCGATATTCTCACAAGGCGCTGCGACCTGTTTCTTGAACACGGCAGATACGGAAAGCCCTTGCTGCCGGAGGGCAAATTGCTTATGGAGCTTAAATTTTCCGACAGTGTTCCATTGTGGTTTGCCGACATTATGAGCGAATTCGGACTTGTTTTCCATGGCTATTCCAAAGTAGGCAGGGAATTTATCGCGTCCCTGCAAAATAACGAAAGGATTACATAAAAATGAACACGTTGCTTTATTCTGTGAGCACAAGTCCGCTCACGATTACCGCAGTTCTCATCATTCTCGGGAGCGCCGTCCTCTGCTCGGTTCTCATTTCACTCACATATATTTTTCTTCACCGAAAGCGCGGCTTCCGTCCTTCCGTCATCTCGACCTTTATCTTGCTTGCGCCGGTTTCCGCAGTGCTTATGATAGTCATCGGGAACAGCGTGGCAAGAGCGCTGAGCGTCGGCGGAGGTATAGCACTTATACGATACCGCGGCAATTTTGAAGACCCGAGAGACTTGGCTTATGTTTTCATGTCAATGGCGCTCGGAATCGCCTGCGGAAACGGACTTGTGGGCTTTGCATTTGCCGCGACCGCCTTTCTCTGCCTCATTACTCTTTTGCTTAGTTTTCTTATGCCGGCGCTTAAGCGCTCGCCCGCCATGCGCCTCAAGATAACTGTGCCCGAGGAACTGAATTATTACGGTGTTTTTGACGACATCTTAAACAAAAATTGCAAAGGCTGGGAACTTGAGAGCGTACGCACTCAGGATTTCGGGACGCTTTTTGAACTCCGATACACCTTGACTCTTAAAGACCCGTCGGCTCAAAAGGAGTTTATCGACGAGCTGAGGACCCGCAATGCAAATCTTAACATTCAGCTCACCGGAAAGAATTTTGAAGCATGAAAACTTGCAAAAAAAGCTTTCCGGAAAATATGAACAATATGTAACCTTTTGAGAAAAACGGTTGAATAAAAAAGAATAATATGGTATTATAGAGCCGATTTGGTTTTTATAATAAAACATGTCAAAAAATTTGATTTATATAAAGGAGATTGTACCATGACAAACAACAAGCATGTACTTGCCTGGATCGACGAGATGGCGAAAATGGTTCAGCCTTCCGGGATCGTCTGGATCGACGGAAGCGAGGAACAGCTCGAAGCTCTGAGAGAAGAGGCTTGCAAAACAGGTGAGATGATCAAGCTCAACCAGGATAAACTTCCCGGATGCTATCTTCACAGAACCGCCGTCAACGACGTTGCGCGCGTTGAGGGCAGAACCTTCATCTGCACAAAGAAAAAAGAGGACGCCGGAAACATAAACAACTGGATGGATCCTACCGAGTGCTATGAGAAGCTGACAAAGCTTTATACAGGCTCTTACAAGGGAAAGACGATGTATGTCATTCCTTACTCCATGGGTGTTGTCGGCTCTGACTTTGCAAAAATCGGCATCGAGCTTACCGATTCTATTTATGTCGTTCTCAACATGGCGATTATGACGAGAGTCGGAAAGAACGTCATCGACGCGCTCGGAGACAGCCCCGACTTTATCAAGGGACTTCACGCAACCGCAGACTGCTGCGAGGAGAACCGCTATATATGCCACTTCCCGGAGGATAACACCATCTGGTCTGTCAACTCCGCATACGGCGGAAACGTTCTGCTCGGCAAGAAGTGCTTCGCTCTCCGCATTGCTTCCTACCTCGGAAGAAAAGAGGGCTGGATGGCAGAGCACATGCTTATTCTCGGCGTAGAATTTCCGAACGGAGAGGTTAAGTACATCTCCGCGGCATTCCCGTCTGCCTGCGGCAAGACAAACCTTGCAATGCTTATCCCGCCGGAAATTTACAGAAACAAGGGTTATAAGGTATGGACCGTCGGCGACGACATCGCATGGATTCGCATAGGCGAGGACGGCAGACTTTACGCCGTTAACCCCGAAAACGGCTTCTTCGGCGTTGCTCCCGGTACAAACGAACATTCCAACCCCAACGCTCTTGCAACCACAAAGCGCGATTGCATCTTTACAAACGTTTGCCACAATCTTGATGACAATACCGTTTGGTGGGAAGGCCTTGACAACGACCCGCCGAAGAATGCGGTCAACTGGAAGGGCGAAAAGTGGGATTACAGAACATACAACAAGGCCGACAAGGTCAATACCTCCGGCGCTCACCCGAACTCCCGCTTCACCGCAAAGGCTGTTAACTGTCCCTGCCTTTCAAGCGAGTTCAATTCGCTTAAGGGCGTTCCGCTTTCCGCTATTATCTTCGGCGGCCGCCGTGCAAAGACTGCTCCGCTGGTTTACGAGTCCAGAAACTGGCAGCACGGTACGTTTGTCGGCTCTATCATGGCGTCCGAGACAACAGCCGCTGCCGCAGGTGCCGTAGGCGTTGTACGCCGCGACCCGATGGCAATGCGTCCGTTCGTCGGATACAATATGGGCGATTATTTCCGTCACTGGCTCGATATGGGCAAGAAAATACCCAATCCGCCCAAGATTTTCCACGTCAACTGGTTCCGTACCGATAAGGACGGCAACTTTATCTGGCCCGGCTTCGGCGACAACATGAGAGTTCTTATGTGGATTCTTGCACGCTGCGAGGGCAAGGTTGACGCAGTTGAAACTCCTATCGGCTTTGTTCCGAAGGCTGAGGATATTAATATTGAGGGATTGAAGGACGTCACTCTTGACACGATTAAAGAGCTGCTCACCATTGATAAGCAGTCTTGGCTTGAAGACGTTCAGAACATCAAAGATTTCTATGCACAGGTCGGCGACAGAGTTCCCGCAGAGCTTTACGACGAGCTCTCTGTTCTTGAAGCTAACCTTAAAAAGTAAAAAAAGGCTGTCGCACGGATGTGCGACAGCCTTTTTTGTAAGACATCATCACTGCCAAAACTAAAAGTTTTCGCCCGCCTTTTTTAAAAGGCGGCGCCCGCGGGGGCGCGTAGCCCCCGCGGGCGCCGCCGAGGGCGAAATCACCTCTCGGCGCTTTCTTTATCTCGACTTGAGCAGATGAATTTTTTGTTAATTTTTACAAAAAAATATTTTGCAAGCAAAAAAATATGTACAATATAATAAAAATACGATGCATTTTCTGTCGGTAACAGAGCAGTGAGTATATTCGCACTTCAAATGACGGTGATTGGCAAGTTATTATAAACGACGCAGATTAAACCGAACCATAAAGAGGTGGGGACGGTATGTTTATACCGTCCCCAAAATCGGAAAGGATTATATGATAACGCTAAACGACGTTATAAAAAAATATACTGTCGGTGAAAATGAAATTCACGCTCTTGATGGTGTTTCATGCACTTTTACTGACGGCAGCCTTACTGCTGTTTGCGGCAAAAGCGGTGCAGGAAAGTCAACTCTGCTCAATGCTATCGGAGGTCTTGACAGCATTGACCGGGGACGTATAGTAATTGACGGAACGGATATTACCGCCCTCAACGAGAGAGCTCTCACCGATTTCAGAAGAAATAATATCGGGGTTGTTTTTCAGTTTTTCGGGCTGATTCCGGAGCTTACGGCGAGGGAAAACATAATTATCGCACGCCAAATTGCAAAAAAACAGGAAAACGAGAAATATTTTGAGGCTCTTGTCACCCTGCTTGACCTCGGTGACAGGCTTGAGCATCTGCCTTCTCAACTTTCCGGCGGTCAGCAACAGAGAGTTGCCATTTGCAGGGCAATGATTACACGTCCCAGCGTTCTTCTTATGGACGAACCCACGGGAAACCTTGATTCCGCTTCGGCAAAGGCCGTTATGGAAACCATTGTAAATATAAAAAACATTTGCATACAACTGTGATAATAGCAACTCACGATTCGGATGTTACGAAAATCTGCGACAGACGAATAACCATAAGTGACGGCAAAATTATTGACGACAGGGTGACGGTATGAAGGAAATGTTTTTACTCGCTGTCAAAAGTGTTTTCAGAAAGAAAAAATCGAGTGCCACATCCGTGATTTGCATTGCGCTTTGCATTGCCTCTGTAACGGCGGTTGCAAGTATTTTTTCGTCTGCCGAAAATGCGGTCGCAAATTATTACAATGACAGATTCGGCACATATACAGCCATTGTGAACGCCGAAAGCGATGAGACTTTGACCGCCCTTTCGGACTCATATGCCGACTGCGGACTGATTTATGACATGGGTGTGACTTCCACCAAAGCAGGAATATACGACGGAAGTGTTTTTGTGGGGTACGTTGACGATACCGCCCGTCGGCTTCTTGATATTGACCTGCGTGAAGGACGATTGCCTCAAAAAGACGGCGAGGTTGCCGCCGAAGCCTCGGCTTTGATAAAATTGGATGTTGCATTATCGGTGGGGGAAGAACTGTCGCTTTCATTTCAATCTGCAAATGGCGCATGTGAGCGGAGCTACACGCTTGTCGGAATAATCGGTGATTATTCCGACAGTCAAGGGGCAGAAAGCGAAAATTTCGGGTTTCCTTCAATTCTTGTTGCCGAGGAAGAGGCTATGAACTTTTCCTCTCTTTCAAGGTTTGCCGTGACTGATTTGGATATCGAAGAACTCGGCGGGCAGTTCGAGGTGCTTCACACAAGCCCACGCTATTCGGGCGGTGCTGAAACCGTTATCGGAGAGAATGCAAGAATACTTATTCCGTTGCTTTCGGCTTCGATTCTGCTTATGGCTTTACTTTCGGTGATTTCATATCTTTCTTTTTCGGGCGGTGATTTTCGCTCTGAATGCCGTTTGCTGCGTCTCCTTGGCGGGCGGAGAGAAGAGCTTTTCTCATTTTCTTTGGCTCAAAGTGCGAGTTACTGTTTTTTAGCTGCTTTTCCGGGAACTATGCTTGGATTACTTGCCGGCTACGCAGTTTTCTCTTTTATCGGCGGCGTTATGGACGGCGCAAAATATGTGCCAAGCCTTGCGGAAACCTTACTTGGAATTTTTATTCCTTGTGCGGCGGTTATAATTACGTCGGTGATACGGGGACTTGTCTATTCCTCGCAAAAGCCTGCTGAAATCGGCAAGACACAGTCAAAGAGCGGAGAGCTTTGTCACCGGAGCAACACGCATGGAAGTATCTTTTTTAGATGGAATAAGATTGTGCGGCGCAAGAACGGCGGGGCGTATCTGTCAATTTCGGCTTTGCTTTTCCTCTCCTTTTTTGCAGTGAATATGGGCTTTGTTTTTACCCAAACTGTTACCGAGGAGTACGGTAAAAATCTGCCGAAAAGCTATTCCGTAGTTTCATCGGCGCGGAATGAATATTTTACCTCGTTCAAAATTCCGACCTCGCCTTATTACGGCATTCCATCTTCTGCGGTAAGCGAGCTTTCGGCACTTTCCGAGGTCTTGGAACTGTATTCGGCAAAACAACTTGACGTTATGGTTTTTGAGGAAAGCGGCTCGTACAGGTCGGAAAAAATTGCCTCTCAAACGGTGAGAGAAATCGAAAACGATGACGAAATTTATTTTGAACAGGCAACACAATTCGGCGTTCCTAAAGACTGCGACGTATATTTGAAACAGCTCCGCGAATATAATCGGGGGTATCTCTCATACCTTTTCGCAAAGGCAAACATGACGGGAAAATGCGATGTTGAGTCGCTTTCTGACGGTCAAAGCGTAGCCGTTTTGTGCCGTTCTGCGGAATCTTGCCCGTATAAGGTCGGTGATGTTGTGAGGCTTAATCAGCTTCTTAAAAGTCCGGACGGAGGGAATAAATACGACAAATTTTATTTAGAACTTAGTGTTTGCGCTATTATTGAAACCCAAGGCGTAAAGGACGAGCTTGGACAAATGGGCGGCGTCTCGGACTTTCTTTTTGCAGTTGGGGAGGGATTTTTTGAAAGCCGAGGCTTTAATATCGGTTGCCGCTTCCTTGATATTGAACTTCGGGACGATGCTTCTCACGATAAAACCGAGAAGGTGCTTTCATCTCTTTCAGCGGCGATGCCGGAAGTAAAAATCGTGTCTCGGGTGTACAATAACGCTCAAATGAGGTCGCTTATTACTTCTCTTCGCACGGTCGCGGTGTCGGTGGGGTTGTTTGTATATGTTATTGCCATGCTGACCTTTCTAAACCTTATGGAAGTAAAATACACGGCTCAAAGATATGTTTGGGGAAATCTTAAAGCTATCGGAGTTGAGAAAATGCAGATTGTGCGGGCGCACCTTCGGGACTGCCTCGCGTTTTCTCTGCCTTCCGTCTCGGCAAGCGCACTTTTTATGTTGTTGCTTGAAAAAATCATTCCGAGAAGGCTTGATTTTATGAATGGTTCGATTGCCATAGTATATGTGCTTACGGTTGCTCTGACATTTGTTCTTTCGCTTCCCATTCCACTTGGCGTGGCAAAGAAAAAGGTAGTTGAGCTTACCGAATACATTGAATAATTGAGGAAAAGGCTGTCGCACGGATGTGCGACAGCCTTTTGCCTTTTTTACAAAGACATTATCATTGCCAAAAATAAAAATTTTCGCACGCCTTTTTTAAAAGGCGGCGCCCGCGGGGGCGCGTAGCCCCCGTCGCCCTCCGCCGAGGGCGAAATCCCCTCTCGGCGCTTTCTTTTTTTATTCGATTGAATCGAAGCCTAAAAAGTGTGATGACGAGCCGTGAATGATTTCTCCGGTCGTATAGTTGTAAAATGCACTGCTGTATGTGTCAACCCCGTTTTCATTCAGACTTTCGATTTGCACAATCAAAAATATGTCGTTGCCGCGGTAAAAAACACCCTCAAAATCAAACGAGTCCGCAGCATATGTCAAAGCCACTTCATCTTTCGCTTTTGTAATATCTATGCCTGATTTTTCGGCATATTCCTCAAAGGAATAAAGCGTATCATTGTTCAAATCAAGGTAGATGCTTTCCGAATATACCGGCGCTATGTATGTTGCGTGTGGCATATTCGCTATGACTGTAATGCAAAGCACATCGTCTTTTTCCGCCCGGGTCGTGTCAATAACGAGATGCTGCCAGTCAATCGCCGCACCGTCAAGGTAATCGTCAAGCTTGGCTTTAAATACGGAATATATTACCTCATTTATTTCTTCTTCATGCTGTGAATTTGTTTTGATTTTAAAAATGCTGACATCACGGTTGTACTCGCCGTCCGTAATGTGCTCATCGACCGCTTTTTCAAAGGAATATTCGATTTTCTTTGCTCCGCAAGATGCCATGCAAAGGAGCAAAACTGCTGTCAGAAGTGCAAAAAGAATTTTTTTCATATTTCGAGCCTTCCTTTTTCCGTAAATTTCTCAGTTTGCTCGTTTATTTATGCATTAAAACCTTTTTCCGTCGGAATCACCTCCGCTCAATTATATTTATACCATTTTTTGGAATATATGTCAATGGCTGACGTTGGATTTTTCATCAAAACAAGAAATCCGTGCATTTGCGCTCCACCGAAGTTTATTCCGGCATAAAAAAACGCCTGCGCGCTATTTGCGCGCAGGCAATTTTTTATTATTCCTTAATAATATACGGTTTCAGCTCCTCAAAAAGCTTGCTTACATCGTCGCTGTGAGCGGTGAGCTTTATGGGAGAAAGCAAATCCAAACTGAAAATGCCCATTATTGATTTCGCGTCAACTACGTAACGACCGGAGCTGAGGTCGATATCCGTTTCATATCTTGTAACAATGTTGACAAAGTTGCGAACATCCTCAAGAGTGTTCAGGCGAATGTTAACGGTTGTCATACTAAATCCTCCTTATAACTGTGAAATTGTAATAATTATATATAACATCGCGCACTTTGTCAAGATGCTTTTTTGTAATTTGACAATGGGGAGAAAAAATATTACAATATAGGAAAAGGGGGAATGAAGCCTGAAAACAAAAAGAGAAAGCCCGTCGGAAGCGTTTATTTGCTACGGAGCGCTCGGTTTGCACCGTAAAAAAGATACGCTTTCGTTTCTTCGAGCAATATCTGTTCGTTCGGACGCTCTTTCGCTTGTCGCGGTCAGAGACACGGTGAAAATTCTTTTAGTGCTTGGGGAGACGGAAGCGGCTGACGCCGTCAGAGAAATATATTTTGAGAACATACATCTGCCGCTGAAGCGCAGCGAGATAACGTTTCGGGTGCGCAGCTTTGCATCGCGGCGCTATCTTGACGAGCGGACGGTATACCGCCGTCTGCAAAGAGCGGGGCGGCTTTATCTTAATGTACTTGAAGCAAGGCAGAGCGGAGAAGCAGCCTGAAAAAACGAAAGAAGTGCCTCCCGCTATCTTTTGAGCACGCGAAAAAACGTATTTTTAGGAGAAAAACTTTTTCCTCATTTGCATGCGATGGAAAAATAAGAAATTGCAAAAAACCTATTTACAAATTATAATATTTAGGGTAAAATATACAATAGGAAAATATGGGTGCACGGCGCCTGAATTTAACATCGGAGGTCGTAATGGAAGAAAAACCGAAATATAAACGAGTTTTGCTCAAGCTGTCGGGAGAAGCGCTCGCCGCAGGCTCGGACGAAATTCTTAATCACAGTTTTCTCGGTGAAGTTGCCGAGGTGATAAAAAAATGCCATGACGACGGCATTGAAATCGCTGTTATCGTCGGAGCGGGAAACATCTGGCGGGGCAGGCACGGAACGGACATGAATCACGTCCGCGCCGACCACATGGGTATGCTTGCCACCACGATAAACGCTCTTGCGCTTCAGGACGCGTTTGAGCACAAGGGGCTCTGCGCGCACGTTATGACGGCAGTTGAAATGGACACTTTTGCCGAACATTATACCGCGAGAGACGCCGTAAGCTATCTTGAAAAAGGCGAGATAGTTATTTTCGGCTGCGGGCTCGGAAGCCCATTCTTCTCGACCGACACCGCCGCTGTTCTACGCGCTGCGGAAATCGGAGCGGATATTGTGCTTATGGCAAAAAACATAGACGGAATATACACCGCCGACCCAAAGAAAGACCCGAGCGCACGTCGGCTTGACGACATAACGTACAGCGAGATACTTGCGCACGAGCTTAAGGCGCTTGATATGACTGCGACGACCTTCTGTATGGAAAACAACATAAATCTATATGCCTTCGCCCTGAAAGACCCGTGGAATATACGCCGTGTCATAATGGGAGAGAAGATCGGCACCGTGATACACAGATAAAATACATATATTTTGAAGAAAGGCGGTTCGGAAAACGAACCGGGGAAATGCTATGAAACTTAATGTAAAAGATGTAGAAGCTAAAATGCAGAAATCTATCGAATCTCTCGAATACAACCTTGCTTCTATCCGTGCAAGCCAGGCAAACGCAAGAGTGCTTGACCGCGTTTCCTTTGAATATTACGGCGCTCCGACTCCCGTAGCTTCCATGGCGGATATCAGGGTTGCCGACGCAAGAACTCTTACGATAAAGCCTTATGACGCTTCCACTCTTAAGGCTATCGAAAAGGCTATACTTACATCGGACGTCGGAATCACGCCAAGCAACGACGGCACGACAATCCGCCTTGTATTCCCGCAGCTTACCGAGGAGCGCAGAAAAGCGCTCTCAAAGCAGGTGCAGAAGATGGGCGAGGACGCAAAGGTTGCAATAAGAAACATCAGACGCGATGCAAACGACGAATGCAAGACGATGAAAAAGGACGGGAACATGACCGAGGACGAGCAGAAGGCTTCCGAAAAGTCAGTTCAGGACGCAACCGACAAGTACATCAAGATGATTGACGCGGTTGTTGTAAAAAAAGAAAAGGAAATCATGGAAATCTGATACTGATGTCACATGGCAGAACGGGGCAGCGGAATCCCGCGCCGTTCTGCCGTTTTTTGAAATAATATTTTTCTTGGAAGGGCGTGGCATATTTTTGGGAAATAATAAAAGCGTAAAGGTGGACGAGAGACTGACGCACGTTGCCTTTATTATGGACGGAAACGGCAGATGGGCGGCAAAACGCATGATGCCGAGAACCTTCGGGCACAAGAACGGCGCGGCAAACTTCAAGAAAATCGTGCGCTACTGCGGGGACATCGGCATAAAGATAGTGACGGTATACGCTTTTTCGACCGAAAACTGGGGCAGACCTCAGAATGAAGTCGATATGATAATGGACTTGCTTTCCGAATATCTTGACGGGTGCGAGAGGGAAATGGACGAGCATGACCTGAGGTATCGCTTTATAGGCGATATGAGCGTTCTGTCCGGCGAGCTTCAGAAAAAGATAGCCCGTGTTGAGGAGCTTTCAAAAGATAAAACGCTTCTGCTAAACGTTGCGCTGAATTACGGCTCAAGAGCCGAGATAGTCCACGCGTTCAATAAGCTCGCAGCCGAAGGCAAAACTTCTGTGACGGAAAAGGACATTTCGGACGCGCTATACACCTCTCACTGCCCCGACCCCGACCTTATTGTCCGTACCGGGGGCGATATTCGTCTCTCGAATTTTCTGCTTTGGCAGGCGCAGTATTCCGAGCTCTATTTTACGGATATTCTGTGGCCCGACCTTTCGCCCGCCGACATTGACCGTATCGTAGAGGATTTTTACGGGAGAAAAAGAAGATACGGAAAAATCTAAAATAAAAAACCGACCGCGTATGCGGCAGGAGATGTTTTATGGTTAAGAGAATTATTACCGCCGTCGTCGGTACCGCGCTTTTGATTCCGGTGCTGTGGTATTCCGATACATACTTGTTTGTTACGGCGTTTGCCGTTATTTCCGTTGTCGGAAATTTTGAGCTTATACGCTGCATAGGAATGGAAAAACATTATGCGCTGACGATTCCGCAGTATCTTATTGCGGCGGCGTTTCCTTTTCTTATGCGATTCGGTGCCTCGGACACGCGCTTCTTCTTTGCCGCGGCTTTTTTGCAGATGATCTATCTGCTTTATCTGCTTGCGGCGGCGGTTTTCTCGCACGGGAAGATACGCGCCGAGTCGTGCGCCATGATATACGCGCTTTGTTTTTATATCAATATGGGTTTCGGCTCAATTATACTTCTGCGCGACTATGAGGGCGTCGGACAGTACGTTTTCCTGCTTGTTTTTGTCGGCGCGTGGATAACGGATATCTTTGCATACTTCTGCGGACTTGCGTTCGGACGCCACAAGCTGATTCCCGACGTATCGCCGAAGAAAACAGTTGAAGGAAGTATCGGAGGCATTGCTTTCTGTGCGTTTGCCTTCGCGGTATACGGACTTATTGTGTCTCATTTCTTTGAGACAGAGCTTAATATCACGGCACTTGTCATTTTCGGAATGATAATCTCCGTTGTCTCTCAGATAGGAGACCTTGCGGCGTCGCTTATAAAGCGGGAATACGGCATCAAGGACTACGGAAACTGTTTTCCGGGGCACGGCGGCGTGCTTGACCGCTTTGATTCCGTCCTTTCAGTGGCTACGGTGCTTCTTATTCTGGTATATACATATAAAATAGTGTGAGAGAAACATGAGAGAAGAAAAAAGATCACTTGTTCTGCTTGGTTCAACCGGGTCTGTCGGGCTTCAGGCGGCTGATGTCGCGGAAAAGGAAGCTCTGCCTGTCAGAGCCGTCAGTGCCGCAAAAAATGTGAAAACGGTCGA
>JBJFAQ010000089.1:0-5749 GCA_051887995.1 Eubacteriales bacterium | reverse complement strand
CGGCTCATATATTCTTAAATAATTCAGTCCCTCGACCCCGTCTCCCGCGACCTTGACCTCATACCCCTCGTTTTCAAGATATATCTTTATAAGATCGCATATGTTCGGGTCATCGTCTATCAAAAGAATTTTTGTATCCATCATTTAGCCTTGCACCTCCGTAAATACGTTTTAAACTTATTCTGATGTTTTTGCACTCGGCTCTTCCGAATAATTTTTTTTTATTTTACCTTATTATTAGGAAAAACACGTGATTGTTTTATGAACATTACAAGAAATTTGTCGCAAAAATTAAAAAATTGTGTTCATTTCATCATTTTCTGTTTACTATTATAACACATTCTTCAAAAAATGCAAACATTTTTTAAGAAAAAATAAATTTTTTTCGGTGTAATTGCTACAATCTATTGAAAAGAATACAAATTTGATATATAATATATAAGTCTTTAATTATTTTATCTTTTTTATATGATTCGGTCTTATATGAAAGGTTTTAAGGCATGGTAAAATTAAATGCGTTCGGCGATTCGGTTCTCAGAGGCGTTGTTTTTGAGAACAATCATTACAGCTATTCAAAAAACTGCTTTGTAAATCTGCTCCATTATGATTTACAGGTAGATATAGAAAATAAAGGCAAATTCGGCTCTACAATCAGCACAGGCGAGAAAGTCGTCGAGAAAAACATGAAAGCGATTGAGGACAGCACGTCTGAATATATCGTCATGGAATTCGGCGGAAACGACTGCGATTTTAACTGGAAAGAAATTGCCGAAGATCCGGAAAAGTCACATAAACCCAAAACCGAAATAAAGGATTTTGTGAGAATCTACACGGAAATAATCGAAAAAATCAAAGCGGTCGGGAAAATTCCCGTAATGCTTTCCCTTCCACCCATCGACGCAAAAAAATACTTTAACAAAATAACAGAGGGACTGAATGCCGACAACATTCTAAAATGGCTTGAAGGCAATGTGCGCTTCATCACCGACTGGCACGAGCGTTACAATATCGAAACGTTCAAAATTGCCCTTGCAAACAAAATCCCGATAATAGACATTACTTCAAAATTCCTTGAAAATAAGAATTACGGTGAGTTTCTGTGTGAAGACGGAATACATCCGAACGAACAGGGGCATATGCTTATCGCAGATGCAATAAAGGAGCATATGTCAGCAAGAAATATTTCTCTCGGCAGTATTTGATTTGCCAAACAAAAACCGCTTCGCAAAAGAAGCTCTCAAGATATTACCATTCAAGTTAGGAGATTTACAACAAAATGAAGCTCGGTATAGTCGGACTTCCGAATGTAGGAAAAAGCACACTTTTCAACGCACTGACAAACGCCGGCGCAGAGTCGGCGAACTACCCTTTCTGCACCATTGAACCAAATGTCGGCGTCGTTGCCGTTCCGGACAGTCGTCTTGATGTTCTTGCAAAGATGTACAACCCCGAAAAATACACCCCAGCAGTCATAGAATTTGTTGACATCGCGGGACTTGTACGCGGAGCGTCAAAAGGCGAAGGACTTGGAAACAAATTTCTTTCTCACATTCGTGAGGTAGACGCTATTCTCCATGTAATCCGCTGTTTTAAGGATGACAACATTATTCATGTGGATGGAAGTATCGACCCGATGCGCGACCTTGAAACTATCAATCTTGAACTGATTTTTTCCGATATGGAAATAGTTGAGCGGCGCATGGACCGCACAAAAAAGGCTATGAAAGGCGACAAAACCCTGGCCAAGGAGCTTGAGGTGCTTGAGCGGATTTATTCCGCGCTTGAAGAAGGCAAATGCGTAAGGGCGCTTGACCTTTCCGAGGAAGAGCTTGCAATGATTGCAGACACGCCTCTGCTTACTCTAAAGCCAATTATTTATGTTGCCAATGTCAGTGAAGCCGAAGCAGGTTCTGAGCCTGTCGGAAACGAAATGTACATGAAGCTGAAAGCTCACGCCGAAACGGAGAATGCGGAAGTAATTGCCATATGTGCCGAAATCGAGGCTGAAATTGCCGAGCTTCCCGCCGAAGAAAAGGCAGTGTTCCTTGAAGACCTCGGAATAAAGGAAAGCGGTCTTGACCGACTCATAAAGACAAGCTATTCTCTGCTTGGGCTTATCAGCTACCTTACTGCCGGTCCCAAAGAAGTGCGCGCGTGGACGATTACGAAAGGCACAAAAGCGCCGCAGGCAGCCGGAAAGATACACAGCGACTTTGAGCGCGGCTTTATACGCGCTGAAATTGTTGCGTTTGATGACCTGATGAAGTGCGGCTCAATGACGGCGGCAAAAGAACAGGGGCTTATGCGAAGCGAAGGCAAAGACTACGTCATGCAGGACGGTGACATTGTACTTTTCCGCTTCAATGTCTGACATATTTTCTTTTGGATCTTCCCCCTGTTCCGCCATATGAAACTGCGTCATTCCGAAATTAAGAGGAGGACTGCTTCTTATGGAATTATGGGATGCATATGATTCAAATTATAAAAAGATAGACGGTGTAACCCTTATTCGGGGCAATGTGATTCCCGACGGATTATTTCATCTGGTTTGTGACGTACTTGTTATGCATACCGACGGTTCATACCTAATCATGCAAAGGGACAAAATCAAGCGTTTCGGCGGAATGTGGGAAGCAACGGCAGGCGGTTCAGCGCTTCAGGGCGAAACCCCGCTCGAATGTGCTTTCAGGGAATTAGCCGAAGAAACGGGCATTGTCGCCGAAAGTTTGAAAGAGGTCGGAATAGAACTGAGCCAGCAAACGAAGTCAATATATGTGGAATTTTTATGTATTACCGATTGGGACAAGGAAAAAATCGTGCTTCAAAAAGGCGAAACCTCGGCGTTCAGGTGGGTAAGCAAAGCGGAACTTCTATCTATGAAGCAAGATGAACTTGTAACCAAAAGAATGCAAAAATACATCGAGGAACTGCACAACTAAAAAAACGGCTGAAATAGCATGACTTTATTTCAGCCGTTTTTTCGTTTTTCTTCTCTAAAAAACCGATTTTCATAAATTTAAAATCCCCGCCCACCGGAAAATTCCGGCGAGCGGGGATTTTTTGCATCAGCCTATATTACTGCTCATCAACGAGCTTGATAATTGCCATTTCAGCGGCATCGCCTCTGCGGGGACCGAGTTTGAATATCTGTGTGTAACCACCGTTGCGGTTTGCATATTTGGGTGCAATCTCAGCAAAAAGCTTTGTTACAACGTCTTCCTTTGTGATGTATGCAAGTGCTGCACGACGGCTTGCAAGGGTGTTTTTCTTACCAAGCGTAATCATTTTCTCTGCAACAGAACGAACTTCCTTTGCCCTTGTGAGCGTTGTTTCAATCGAACCGTTTTCGAGCAGGTAAGTAACCATACCTCTCAGCATTGCGTTTCTGTGAGCGGTCGTTCTGCCAAGTTTTCTTGTTCCGGGCATCTTATTCCCTCCTTCTGCTTGTAATTGTTTAAGCTAAAAGTTTAATCCTTTCGGACTTATTCTTCCTCTTTCTTGAGGTCAAGTCCGAGAGAATGAAGTTTTTGAATGACTTCTTCGAGCGATTTCTTACCGAGGTTGCGAACCTTTATCATATCCTCCTCGGTGCGGTTGGCGAGGTCTTCCACCGTATCAATGCCGGCACGCTTTAAGCAGTTAAAGCTGCGTACAGACATGTCAAGCTCCTCAATGGTCATCTCAAGAACCTTTTCCTTTATGGTTTCCTGTCTCTCGACAAGGATCTCCGTCTTCTTTGCTTCATCTGACAAATCCACAAACAAGTTGAGATGTTCGTTGAGAATCTTGGCTCCTAAAGAAACCGCTTCTTTCGCCGTAATGACGCCGTTCGTAAGCACGTCAAGCGTCAGCTTGTCGTAATCGGAGCTGCTGCCGACGCGGGTCGGCTCAACCTCATAGCTTACGTTATATATGGGGGTGTAAATCGAATCAGTATAAATCGTGCCGATAGGCGCAGAAATATTCTGACCGAGTTGGGCATTATGAAGCTGTTTGTTCTTCTCCTGGGAAACGTATCCGCGTCCCTGCTCGAAAACAAGCTCCATATAGAAACGCTCACCTTCTCCGACGGTTGCAATATGATGTTCCGGATTGAGAATTTCGATGTCGGAATCCTGCTTGATATCACCTGCGGTGACATCTTTTTCTCCTGTAACATCAATTATTACGGTTTTAGGCGCCGATGTGTGAAGCTTTGCCGTGATACCCTTGACATTAAGAACTATCTCGGTCACGTCTTCCTTCACACCGGGGACGGTTGAAAATTCATGAAGCACGCCGTCGATTTTTATGCTCGAAACGGCAACTCCGGGAAGAGAATTGAGAAGCACGCGGCGAAGTGAGTTGCCGAGCGTGATTCCAAAACCTCTCTCCAGGGGTTCAATAATGAATTTACCGCTTTTTCCGTCCTCACTCAAATTGGCGGTTGTAATATTGGGCTTTTCTATCTCAATCATTCCTTGAATAACCCTCCTTCAAAATTTTTTGTGCAGGAAATTTTCTCTGAAATGCGAAAAAATACTACTTGTGTGACACAGTCTCGCCTATGCCGCACAAGGCGAGTTATTATTTGGAATAAAATTCGACGATAAGCTGTTCGTTTACGTCAAAGTCAATGTCTTCACGAGCCGGGAGACTTACGACCTTAGCGGAAACGGCCTCCTTGTTGACTTCAAGCCACTTCGGGAAAGTTGCCTTTTCAAGTCCCTCAATCAGACCCTTGAACTTATCGGAGCTGCGGCTTGTGTTCTTCAGCGCAACTACGTCGCCTGCCTTAAGCGTGTAGGAAGGAATGTCAACCTTTTTGCCGTTTACGGTGAAATGACCGTGGCGAACGAGCTGACGAGCTTCTCTGTGGCTTTCAGCCATGCCGATTCTGTATACAACATTGTCAAGGCGGCACTCAAGAAGTCTGAGCAGGTTTTCACCTGTCATGCCCTCAAGTCTTTCAGCCTCTTTGTAAAGGTTAACAAACTGCTTTTCAAGAACGCCGTAATATCTTCTGCTCTTCTGCTTCTCGCGGAGATGCATACCGTATTCTCTGACCTTCTTGTTTGCGGCGCCGTGCTGACCGGGAGCGGAATGTCTGCGGTCAATTGCGCATTTTCCTGTTGTGCAGCGCTCGCCTTTAAGGAAAAGCTTTACGCCTTCTCTGCGGCAGAGTTTGCAAGCAGGACCTGTATATCTTGCCATATCTTAATTACCTCCTGTTAAGATTAAACGCGTCTGCGCTTAGGCGGTCTGCAGCCGTTATGAGGGATCGGTGTTACGTCCTTTATCAGTGTGATGCTCAGACCCACTGCTTCAAGTGCGCGGATTGCAGACTCACGTCCTGCACCGGGACCTTTTACATATACTTCAACCGTCTTCATGCCATGTTCGATTGCAGCCTTGCCTGCGGTCTCAGCCGCGGACTGTGCAGCAAACGGAGTGGACTTTCTGGAGCCTTTGAAGCCGAGTTCACCGGCAGATGCCCAGGATACTGCATTACCCTGCGTATCTGTGATCGTGATGATTGTGTTATTGAAGGTTGACTGAATATGCGCTGCGCCTTTTTCGATGTTTTTGCGTTCGCGGCGCTTCTTAACGACCTTCTTAGCAGCAACTTTTGCCATCTGTCTTTATCACTCCTTACTTCTTCTTGTTCGCGATTGTCTTCGCGGGACCTTTTCTGGTTCTTGCATTGGTCTTTGTTCTCTGACCTCTTACGGGAAGTCCCTTTCTGTGACGGATGCCGCGGTAGCAGTTG
>JBJFAQ010000088.1:0-5784 GCA_051887995.1 Eubacteriales bacterium | reverse complement strand
TTTGTTCGCAAGTTGTTCGGTGATAATCTTTAATGGACTTGCGTTGGGGTGGTATAAATACAGAGTATCGCCTCATAAAAGGTGCTCGGAGCGTTTCTCGGGACATTTAAAAGCGTCTGCGCAAGTTTTCTCAGATTTTTTCTGTACTGTTCGTTTTTTATATTTACGGAAAAATCAAGAACTCGTTTTGAGCATTTATATGCCCATAAAATAAGCGCATTTGCCACATTTTCCAGAGCATGTAAAAAATTAGTCTGTTCGGGTGATGTATGTACCGCCAATGATTTATCAATATCGGAAATTATTCCCGAAAGCCCTTTGTCCAATATTTTGGAAAAGTCTGCGGTGGCGTGCTGCCACTCCATAGTGGAGAGATTGTCAACAGGCTTCAGATAAAAAAGCTTCATTGCCGTTTGTGTTTCCTTGTGTCCTCCTCTGCGGAACGCATCGCCTACAACGCTGCTGTCCATGTTGAAAAAACCGGTCATGCATGAATATTCGGTAATCTTCGGTTCTTGATTTAAAATATACTCACAAAGATGTTTGGACTCCATTTGCTGTTTAGGCAAAAGCATATCCGCTTCCTCAAATTCGGTTTTGACCGGAGAGACGTACATCTTTCCCGACAAAGTAAGCTCGGTTAATCTGGCAATTCTTTCGTTCATACCGTTCCTCCAATGATTGTTCTGCCGTCAGTATAGCAAATATCAGAAAAATGTAAATAAGGGAAACGGCACTTTTGCATTTTTAGACACAAAAAACATAAAATAAGCTTGAAATAATGCATAAGATACGGTATAATTCAAGAGGGTGATGATATTGGAAGCAAAATTCATAATTACAGGCATAGACCGTGTTATTATGGTTGGAAAAGAAGAATTTCCGGAAAAGGTCAGCCGCTTTTCAGGAGAACTTAAAAGTAACGAATTGATTTTTCACTTTTCGGGACAAACTACCGTTTTTTTTGATGACCTGATTTTGGAAACGAAGCCGAATAGCATTAGGTTTCTCCCGACGGGATCGGCGAAACGTTACGATGTATTGCGTTGCGAGCACGGGGATTGTATTGACATTTTCTTTAAAACCGACGGTCCCGTATCGGAACATGCTTTTGTGACCGATGCTTCTGAAAATAAAAGGATACGGGCGTTGTTTCAAAAGATTTTTTCCTGTTGGGTCGGAAAAGAAGAGGGCTATTATTTTGAATGTATCTCCTTGCTTTATAAAATCTTTTCAGAGATGCAGAGAAAAAACTATGTTCCGATGGAGCACGTAAGGAAGATTCAGCCTGCGGCAGATGCTATCCACAACCTTTTTTTGCGTGAAAATTTTACGACGGACAGGCTTGCCGCCATGTGTGACATGAGCGAATCATACTTCAAACGGCTTTTCAAAGAAAAATACGGCGTACCGCCAAAGAAATATATCATCCAGTTAAAGATCAATCACGCCTGCGAGCTGCTACGTCTGGAGCGATACACCGTCACACAGGTCGCAGAGATGTGCAACTTTTCCGATGTGTATTTCTTCAGCCGTCAATTCAAAGAGTATATGGGCATCACGCCGACAAAATTTATAAAAAAATATAAATCCTCAAAATGATAATCCACTTTTATAAAACACAATTCATAAGTCGTGCTCTGCCCCGTTCCGCAACTGAAAACAAGCACGGAAAATTCACTATTATGCTCTGCAAATCATGTCCTGAACCGCCGCCCCGATAACAATGTTTTTTTGTTTGTCCCTTACACTTTTAACGACAAGCTGGGCTATGCGCAAAGAGTGCATCGGACGTGTCCGGCACGCCCATAACGCCCAGGGCGTTTCGGTAGCATGTCCGCATTGCAAACCGTTGACCTTTTTTCAAAACTGTGTTATAATACAGTTGCACTTTTAAAAACAGTATTTGATTTAGGAGCAGACTTTGCAGCCGATACAATAAATCCCGACTTTTTTAGGAGCGGGCTATTATTTTCCGAAAAGCAATTCAATAACCGAATAAAATAATTTAAGAGGTGCCGACAAATGAAACTAAAACCGAGCAAACGAAAAAAAAGCAATACGGATAAAGCCATTGCCCCCGAGGAAATCTCAGATATAGAAAAAGAAAGTCTGCGGCTTGCAGAAGCGGCAAATGCGGCGCAGAAAGAGATGTCGGAGTTTTACACTCAGATGCTGGCGGAGGACTTTGACAAATCGGAAGCCGAAAAAAAGTCAAATTCACTGAAGCGCGCTACTGCAAATATTGCAAAATCTCTGTCTCAGACCTATGCCATAAGCGATGAGCTGAACGCCAGATATAACGACATCAAAAAGCAGGGGAAAAAGCGCAGAATCATATCGCATGCTCCGGCAAACGCCACGATTGATTATAATGAAAGCCGTTCGGCGCATTTTGCAAAAGGCATGAACATATATAAACTGCTGATTATTTGCTTTGTCGGCAGTTTTGTCGGAGTTATAATCGAACTTTTATGGTGTCTTTTTACCAACGGATACATAGAAAGCCGTTCAGGTCTTGTTTACGGTCCGTTTAATCTGCTCTACGGCGTCGGAGCTGTCGCCCTGACGGTTTTCCTTTATAAATTCAGAAACAGAAGCGCGTGGATTTCATTTTTAGGCGGCATGGCGGTTGGAAGCGTGGTAGAATATGTCTGTTCTTGGGGACAGGAACTTATATTCGGCTCGCGGTCATGGGATTACAGCCATATGCCCTTCAATATCAACGGAAGAATTTGCCTCCTCTATTCCGTATTCTGGGGCTTTCTCGGCGTATTATGGATAAAGAACATCTATCCGAGAATGGCTAAGTGGATACTGAAAATTCCTAACCGCATCGGAAAAATTGCCACCTGGATATTGGTCGTATTCTTTGTTTTCAATTCTTTTATGACGCTCATTTCCTTGTACAGATGGTCACAGCGGATAAATGAAATAGAGCCGTCCAATACCTTCTGGGAGTTTATTGACGAGCGCTTCCCGAACGAAAGAATGGAAAGAATATTTGCCAATATGGAGTTCTCGTAAGGAAAAAACGATAAAAGTCCAAACTGTTTTTAATTTTCCATGTAAGGCGGGTTGTTTATGCTGAAAATTTTGATTGCCGAAGATGACAAGGAACTGCGTCAGCTTTTTTCACATGTTCTTGTGAAAAACGGATATACCGTAAAAGGAGTTTCAAACGGCAAAGAAGCTCTTGACGCAATGGACAACGACTATTACGACCTCATAATTTCCGATATTATGATGCCCGTGATGGACGGATATGAGTTTGTTCGCCGGCTGCGCGACGACGGAAATACAACTCCCGTAATGATGATAACGGCAAAGGACGCCTTTGACGATATGCGCATGGGCTTTCTTTCCGGAACCGACGATTATATGGTAAAGCCCATAAATGTAAATGAAATGGTACTGCGCGTGGGAGCACTGCTTCGCCGTGCGCAAATGATAAACGAGCGCAGGCAGGTCATCGGAAACACTGTTTTGGAATGTGACTCGCTTACCGTCATCACAGGTGAAGAATCTGTCGTTTTACCTCAGAAAGAATTTATGCTTTTATATAAAATGGCGTCATATCCCGGAAGAATTTTTACACGTCAGCAGCTGATGGACGAAATTTGGGGATACGGCAACGAAAGCGACCCCCATACTGTCGATGTCCATATCGGAAGACTGAGAGAACGTTTCCGTGACAGCAAGGACTTCAGAATCGTGACCATGCGCGGCGTAGGTTATAAGGTGGTAAAGATATGAAAAGCGAAAAAGCTCTTGAGCGGATTAGGAATTTCAGAAACAACAAATTCAGCCTTCGTGTGCGGATGACATTTATGGTCTCGGCAGAGCTTGCCGTCAGCGTTTCCGCCGCTTTTGGAATTGCTGCGATTTTGAACGAAGCGTTTCGCATAAGAGTACCCATTTTGCTTGAGCTTATTGTGCTGAGCCTGTTCATCGGAATGTTTGTCACGGGATTTATGTCAAAATTGTTTTTTGACCCAATCAAAGAGCTCGGAGAGGCGATGAAAAAAGTCGCGGACGGCGATTTTACGGTCCGTATCGAGACAAAATCATCAGCAAAAGAAATACAAGAGATTTATTCGGGCTTCAATCTGATGGCAAATGAACTCGGTGCAATTGAAATTCTGCAAACCGATTTTGTATCGAATGTCTCTCACGAATTTAAAACGCCGATAAATGCAATCGAAGGCTACTCTACCCTTCTTCAGGACAATGAAAATCTGAGCGACGAGCAAAAGCAGTATGTAGATAAGATTATTTTTAACACAAACCGGCTTTCCTCTCTTGTCGGAAGTATTCTGCTGCTTTCAAAAATAGAAAATCAGACAATTTCCGTAAATCAAACGAGCTTCAGTCTTGACGAACAGATAAGACAGTCCATCGTTGCGCTTGAACCCGCATGGGAAAAGAAAAATATTGAATTTGACGTTGAGATGGACAGTATCGAATATACAGGAAATGAAAATATGATGCGTCATATATGGGACAACTTGATTGGAAACGCAATCAAATTCGATCCCGAATCCGGACTTATCCGCATCAGACTCGCAAAGGAAAACGACGACGTTATTTTTACAATTGAGGATAACGGACCGGGTATTTCCGATGACGCGAAAAAGCATATTTTTGATAAATTCTATCAGGGAGACAGCTCACACAAAGAAGAAGGAAACGGTCTCGGTCTTACTCTTGTGAAAAAAATTCTCTCTGTTTCAAACGGCGAAATCAAAGCGGAAAACATGGAAGGCGGCGGTTGCCGCTTTGTGGTGACACTCCATATAAAATAAAATATTTTAAAGCGGAATCGACTCAAGCTGAGCCGATTCCGCTTTTTTCAACAATTGTTGATGTTGAATTGAAGTTTAGTTGCTTTTTTCACGGTATAATATGTATAAAATACGCAAAATCTGCGTGTTTGTCCGAAAAAATCAAAACCCATGGTCAGAAATCGGATACATAACGTCAAAAAAGCTTGGAGGACGCATTATGAACGAAGTAAAAAAACCAAAGAAACCGCTTATATTTTATTACGGCATTGTCTTGATTGTAATTCTGCTCTTTAATTTGATTGCGATGCCGTGGCTTGCCGAAAGGCAGATCAAAGAGGTTGACTACGGCACATTTATGACAATGACTGAGGAAAACAATATAGGTCAGGTCGATATTCAAAGCAACCGTATTGTTTTTACGGATAAAAGCAACAAACAGATTTACAAAACCGGACTCATGAACGATTCGGGACTTATCGACCGTCTGCACGCCTCGGACGCCGTTTTTTCAAGTGAAATCATAGAGGAAACATCGCCTTTCCTCAGCTTTTTGCTGACATGGATTCTGCCTTTGGTCATATTCATAGGTCTCGGTCAGCTGATGACAAGACAGTTTATGAAAAAGGCGGGCGGCGGCTCGGATTCCATGATGTTCAATATGGGAAAGAGCAACGCCAAGGTATATGTAAAATCCTCAAACGGTATCAAATTTGACAATGTTGCAGGTGAAGACGAAGCCAAAGAAAATCTCGCTGAAATCGTGGATTACCTGCATAATCCCGAAAAATATTCCGAAATCGGAGCGTCCATGCCCAAGGGAATCCTTCTCGTAGGCCCTCCCGGCACAGGTAAAACGATGCTTGCAAAAGCAGTGGCAGGCGAAGCCGATGTGCCCTTCTTCTCCATGTCCGGCTCGGAATTTGTGGAGATGTTTGTCGGAATGGGCGCATCAAAGGTGCGCGACCTCTTCAAGCAGGCAAAGGAAAAGGCTCCCTGT
>JBJFAQ010000087.1:0-5844 GCA_051887995.1 Eubacteriales bacterium | reverse complement strand
AGATACGTTCAATATACGAAACCGGCTCAGGTTCAGTCCGCATACGCTCCGTATATAAATATGATAAAGCGGAAAACTGCATTGACATTCTTCAGATTCCCTATTCCACCTCGATTGAGATTATCATGAAGCGCATAGGCGATATGATAAAGGAAGGAAAGCTAAAGGAAGTTACGGATTTCCGTGACGAAATCGGTCTTGATGGATTTAAGCTCACACTTGACCTTCGCCGCGGAGTTGACCCCGACAAACTGATGAAAAAGCTGTTCAAATCCACTCCGCTTGAGGACAGCTTCAAATGCAATTTCAACATTCTTATAGACGGAACGCCGCGCCAGATGGGAATTATCGAAATTCTAAACGAATGGATAAAATTCCGCATCGGATGCGTCCGCCGCGAGCTGACTTTTGACCTTGAAAAAAAACAGGCAAAGCTTCATCTGCTGCTCGGTCTCGGAAAAATTCTGCTTGACATCGACAAGGCTATCCGAATTATACGCAAGACGGAAAAGGAAGAGGACGTTGTTCCAAACCTTGAAGAAGGGTTCGGAATTGACAAAATTCAGGCAGAATACATTGCGGACATAAAGCTGCGGAATCTTAACCGCGAATACATCCTCAACCGCATACGCGAAATAGAGGGGCTTCAGAGCGAAATTGCCGAGCTTGAAGAGATTATCGGCGACGAGCTGAAAATAAAGAACTATATCATAAAACAGCTTGCCGAGATAAAGAAAAAATACGGAAAGCCGCGCCTTTCCGAAATCGTTTACACTTCGGACCTTCCTGAGGACACGGATGAGGAGGAAAGCACTGAGAACTACGTTGCCCGCCTTGTGCTTTCGAGAGACGGTTACTTTAAAAAAATCACATACCAGTCCCTGCGCGGCAACGACGAGCAGAAAGTAAAGGACGGCGACGAGATAACGCAGACCTTCGACGCGGAAAATCTAAACGACATTATCTTCTTTACAAACCGTTCTCAGGTGTACAGATGCAAGGTATCGGATTTTGAATGTACCAAAGCCTCGGCGCTCGGCGAATTTCTTCCCGCGAAGCTCGACATGGACGCAGGCGAAAAGCCGATATTCATGCGCATACAGAATACCTACCCGGAAAATGAAAATTTCGTTTTCCTGTTTGAAAACGGAAAAGGCGTCAGAGTTCCGGCGTCCTCCTACTCAACAAAAGGCAACAGACGCAAGCTGATAGGCGCGTATTCCGACGCATCTCCCATTGTCGGAATTTTCTATGAGGTAAATCCTTTGGATATTCTGATGATTTCCTCTGATAAAAAGGCAATTGTCATAAAATCCTCGCTTATTCCGATAAAAACAACCCGTTCGGCGGCAGGAGTTAATGTGTTTACGCTGAAGAAAAATGCAAAAGTCGTCAAAACGTCGGTAAATTTTGAAAAAAATTTTGATTCAAAGGGCTATAAAAAGCTGAAAATACCCGCCGCAGGCGTACCGCTTTCGGACGGAGAACAGCTCACCTTATGAAAATCTCTCGTAAAGACCATAAAAATTGTCTTTACGGGAAATTTTCCAAACATTTTGATTCGGAGGAAAGGATTTTTTTATGAAATACAAAATTCGGCGGAAAGCAAAAAAAGAAATTAAATTATACAATGTTCTGTTCCCGTTTTGGGCGTTACTGCTGTTTCCTCAGGCATGGCTGATTGTTTTGCTCGGGAACTTTATCATCGACAGTTTGGTTTTTCTTCTAATTATATCAGTGTTAAAAATTGAGGATAAAAAGCAATGGTATAAAAAATATATATTAAAAATATACGGGTTTGGCTTGCTCGCAGACATTCAAGGGGCAACATATATGTTTTTGATGATTTCGGCATTTCATATAGGCAATATGGGAGACGAGCTGTATTTAACCGTTCCGGCACTTATTATCTCTGCCGCTTTGATTTTTGTCTTTAATTATTTTATTACGTTTAAGAAAATCGACAGGAAAACAAAACGTATATCGGCGCTAATACTTGCCGTGGTTACCGCGCCGTACACATTTTTAATTCCCTCGGGCTTGTTATATTAAAGCCGCTTTGATTTGCCGCAGGCCGAAAAAAGCTCTTACGGGACAGTTCCTTATTCGACGGAAAAGATTACGTTCCCCGATTTATTAGAAAAAACAGGAAATATTTCTTCATATTTCCCCGGAAATATGAACAGAAATAAAATTCTGCACAATATTATTTGACAAAATGCTTGTCTTTTGTTATAATATTTTTGTATCTTTGTAGTAAAATGCAAAAATTCCGTGTGCGGCGTTCCGCAGAAAGTGAATTCCTCATGAAAAAACCAAACAATACCAAATTAACTATTATAGTTGCAGCTGTCCTTGCGCTCCTCGTTTCGCTTTGCGTTTTTGTAACCGCTGCGACTTATGATAGCACAAATGACCCGCTGATTTCTCTTTCATATCTGACAAAGTATGTAAATGAAGCCCTTGAGCCTATCAAAGCCGCCATCGGAAACGGAAGCGGCGCAACAGCCTCCTCAAGCACCTTTGAAGCCATTTTTGTCGAATACGGACAGGAAATTCAGTGTACCGCAGCAACGGAAATCATTCTCCGTTCGGGTTCCGCCGTAATCGTTTCTCCTTTTGATAACCAGGGACTGAGCGACCTGACCGCAGGCGCCGACCTTCGTGCCGGAACCAGCGTTCCGAAAAACCACAACCTGCTTATTCCGCGCGGAAACGACGGCAGAGGTATCAAAATCACAAGCTCAGGCGGAGCTTACGTTATGGTTGGAGGTGCTTACATAATTGTCGAACCTTAAAAAGAAAAAGAAACTCAACTGGACAAGACTTCTCTGCCTTATCCTCGCCATTCTTATGGTCGGGGGCATGGCTATTCTCGGTATTCAGCTGATAATAAGCGGATTTGCCGCCGATGTTTCTTACGACACAACTGATTACACTTTTTCATCTGAAACCGATGGCGATACATATATCGCCGTCGGTTTAATGTATGGAACAAGCGTGACCGTCGGATTTGAGATAAAAGCACCTTACGGCTTTGTTGTCGGGAGAACGGAAATCACAGACAAAGTACGTGCATTCTCCCCTCTTTACTATCTTGACACAACCATTGCTTCCGCCACGCTCGATTCAAACCTGTACAAAAAGTCCATGACATATTACCTGACGGACGACCCCTCCGATACCGTTATCGGAGGCTATCACATTCAGCTCTCATATAACGGCGAATACGGTTTTTCATATGAATTTCTTGTCGCAGATGTTGAAAACATACTCGGCTCGGATTCTCTTTACCCGATTCCCGCATATGTTGACGGAAATATGAAAATACGACTCGGAAATTATGCAACGGAAGCCGACGCCCTTGCGGCGCTTGAAGCATATTCCGCCCTTTTTTCCGAATACACCTTGGAAATTGCGGCTCCGTCGCGCACTGCAGTCTCGATTGTCAATCCCAACACAGACCGTATTCTTTTTGAATACGATTCTCCGGATATGACAGATTCAATCGGGTTTATGGCTTATCAGGGAGACGAATTTACATCATATATTCAAACTCCGGCAAGCAATCTTTATGACGGAGTAATGTCCTTTGTGCCGCAGTATACGGACACGGCAAGCGGAGTCAAGCTGATAAATCTGCTTGAGCTTGAAAAATACGTCCAGGGTGTGCTTCCCTATGAGATAAGCAACTCCTGGAGCACAGAAGTGCTCCGCACATTTGCGATAACGATACGCTCCTACGCGCTTGCAAGCTACTGCAAGAGGTACAGCTCATACGGCTTTGACCTCACAAACACCGCAAACGACCAGGTATACCGCGGGATGAACCGCGTCAACGACGCTGTCGTTGACGCCGTTGAATCGACAAAGGGACTTGTCACGGTATATGACGGAAAAATATGCAGTGCTTACTATTCCTCAAGCGTCGGAGGCTCGACGGTCGGCTCGGAATATGTATGGGGCTCTGAAAGAGGCTACCTTACGTCGGTAAGTACGCCGTGGGAGCGGTATGCGGATTATAACAACGGTCTTTGGCATACAGAAGTCTCGCCCACCGAGCTTTGCACTACCTTACGCTCAAAGGGCTATACGGAACTTTCGGGGGCAATTGAGTCCATTGCGGTTACAACTGTCGACGACAACCCCGACTATGTATATTCTCTTACATTTACCGACACAAGCGGAAATTCCGTCACTATAAGGCGGTGCGATACTGTTCGCACACTTCTCTCCTCCTATATCAAGTCCGCGAACTTTACCGTGGCACAAAATTCACTTGATTTTTCCTACAATAAAGTCATTGATATTGAGGTAGTAGGCGCAACAAAGCCCACCGACCCTTCAAATCCTTCATCAAATCCTGACGGAAGCGTTAAGGGATATATCACGGACGGTCAGGTGCTTATTTCAAATGCCGGAATCATTACCGAATCCGGCGAAATAATGATAAGCGAATACCCTGTCTCGTATATTCTGACATCTACCGGAAGAAAAGTCATCATGAACTCAAACGTTTTGACCGGCGTTCCGTACGATGAAACAACTCCCATCGGATATGAAAGCACCGACTCGTCTGAGGATTATTCAGGGGAAAGCACAAGCGAGCCCGCCGATGAACCGGTAACAACCGAGCCTGTTATCACCACAACAGACCTCGGAAACAACTCATATAAAATTACCTCCGAATTTCCAAACGTCACCGTCATAACGACGCTTGAAACAGTCACGGAAACGCTAAACGCTTCTTCCTCCGGCAATTTCATTTTTGCGGGAAAAGGCTGGGGACACGGTGTGGGAATCAGCCAGTACGGTGCAAAAGACCTTTCGGACGCAGGCGCAACCGCGGAACAGATTCTTTCAATTTATTTCAGCGGCATATCCATTGTGGACCGTTCTTCCTTAAAATAACAAAAAATCTATGCATAAGTCTCCCCGGAAGCTCTTTTGCCTTTCGGGGAGACACTGATTATAAGGAGAATATATGAAAATCGAAGTTTTAAATGAAACCTTCTCGGTTTGCAAGGTAGCCGACCTTTCACAAGTTGATTTAAACAACATGTTCTGCTTTATCGGAAAAACAGATGAGGAAATATCGCTTGTCTGCCCGTATGAAAGCGTTCCGGCAAATGTGCTTGCAAGGGAGGACGGATGGAGAGCATTCAGAATACAGGGCGTTCTTGATTTTTCTCTTGTAGGAATACTTGCAAAAATTTCCGCTCTTCTTTCCGAAAACGGAATCAGTATTTTTGCGCTGTCAACCTTCAACACCGATTATATTCTGGTAAAGGCGGAAACCCTTGACACAGCGCTCGGTGTACTTATGAAAAACGGATATTCCGTTATAAGAAAATAACTTCTTTTATTTGAAAAGGCGGCGTATTCGCTGCCTTTTTATTTATTCAAATTTCCGAAAAACTTCCGTAAGCCTATTGACAACACAGGAAAATATATGTATAATAACTGTATCATATGATACAGTTTGGAGATGTTATGAGCACTCAAATTTCGGAAATACTAAGCAATATACCGCTTTTTGTGAATGCCGACCGCGAGCTTCTCGAAAAAATGCTCTCCGACGGAACTAAAATCGCAAATTTTACCGGCGGAGAACGAATTTTGCCCGAAATCGATAAAAAAAGACATCTTGCCATCATAATAAAAGGCAAGGCTCAGATTTTTTCAAACGATTCTGACAGAAATGTGATTCTAAGGAGCATCGGCAAAGGAGACCTTTTCGGAATAATAGGACTGTTTGACGAAAATCTGCCCGAAATCAGCCGTGTCTATGCCAAAACCGCCTGCACAGTCCTTTATATCCCGCCAGAAGCGCTAATGCGTCTT
>JBJFAQ010000086.1:0-5850 GCA_051887995.1 Eubacteriales bacterium | reverse complement strand
TCGAGAGCTATGTGGCAGGGCTTTCCGAGGAGGAACGCGACGGGTATATCACAAAAGTGCTTACGGCGTCGCTCACGGAGCAGTACGCGGAAGGCGTCAGGGCAAAGCTTTCCTCGATGACCGCAGGACAGCTTGCCGCGTCCTTTGACGCATCGGAATATACAAGCTCTGAGCTTGCTTTCCTTTATGACACCTTCATGCCGAAAACCCTGTCGGATTCAACCTATGAAGAAAACCTCCGAAAGCTCGGCTATGTTGACAGGGAAAACCCAAGCTCCATCAACATTTTTGCCCGTACATTTGAGGATAAAGACCGCATCGCGGACCTTATTGCAGACTACAACAAAGAGGCGTCCGAGGAAGACCAGATTTCATACACCGACTATGTGGCGATTCTCATGTCGTCCGTAACGACAATTATAAGCGCAATTTCTTATGTTCTTATTGCCTTTGTCGCAATATCTCTCGTGGTTTCCTCAATAATGATAGGAATTATAACATATATTTCGGTACTTGAGAGAACAAAGGAAATAGGAATACTCCGTGCCATCGGCGCTTCAAAACGCGACATTTCCCGCGTTTTCAATGCCGAAACGCTGACCGTTGGCTTTATATCGGGTGCAATCGGCATAGGAATTACGCTCGTGCTTATCCTAATTGTAAACATCATTCTTCACGCGCTTACGGGTATTCCCAATCTTAACGCGGTACTGCCGTGGCAGGGCGGAGTTTTGCTCGTGCTTATCAGCATGCTCCTCACATTCATTGCGGGGCTTATTCCGTCCGGAATTGCCGCCCGCAAAGACCCTGTCGTCGCGCTCAGAACCGAATAAATTGCATATTACGTCAAATCCGGGAAGGCTTTTTAAAAGAGCCTTTCCGGTTTTTTGTTTTTTTCATGCAATACCGCGTGCGAAAATGATGAAATAATTCCGTGGGGCGGAAAATTCCGGTTTTTCACCGAAAATTTTTTATAAAGCTATTGACATTCTATATTTATTAGTATATAATATTATTAAGGATAAAAAATTACAAGGAACACACCTGATTATGATGAAACGCAACACAATTCAGCGGTCTTTGGTTTTGGACGCTGTCAACAAGCTGCGGTGTCATGCCACCGCCGATGAAATTTACGAAGAAATTGTTAAGGAACACCCGAACATCAGCAGAGCAACGGTATACCGAAACCTGAATCTGCTGTCGGAAGAGGGAAAAATCCGCAAAATGGAGATTCCGGGTGGAGCCGACCGTTTTGACCACATGTGTCATGAGCACTGCCATGTAAGGTGCGAAAAATGCGGCAGGGTTTTCGATGTTGACATGGAATATATTACAGGGCTCGAAAAAAACATAAAAAATGACCGCGGATTTGACTTTACAGGCTATGATATCCTTTTTCGGGGCATCTGTCCGGACTGCAAAAAACGTCCGCATGGAAAAGGCGAAGACTTTACATGAGCATTAAACAAGCATGTATACGGGCATATGTATGCATATCCCGCAAAATATATTATAAAAAGGAGTATTGTTATGAGAAGTATTACAAAATTAGATCTTCAGTATGCTCACCGTTTCTATGGATTCAAAGGAGAGGCACAGTATTTGCACGGCCACACCGGTGTTCTGACGATTGAAGTCGAGGATTCGGTCGAACCCGGCGTAAATATGGTTTTCCCCTGCAATGAGATTCAGAAGACCGCATGGGAGGTTCTTAAAAACTTTGACCATGCTCTGATTCTGAGAGAGGACGACCCTCTGCTGCCCGCCATTCTCGGCGTTTATGAGGCTCAGGGCATTAGAAACGGCGCACCGACAAATAAGATGAAGGGTCCGGCATTCAAAACAGAACTTGCCACCGCTTATCCCGAATGCCGTTTGGTTGTCACAAAAGAAACCATGACAGTTGAGGGCATGATAAAGATAGTCTATGACTTGCTGAAAGACAAGCTCAACATCGCAAAGCTCACCTTTACAAGCGGTGTCAATGCTGCCTCTCAGGAATACGAGACAAGCAAGACCATTGACCGCTGCCCGCTGTGCGGAATTGCGCTGAATGAAAACGGCGTCTGCCCGAAGTGCGGATACAAGAAGAAATAACATAAGCGGTTCGTCTTACCGTTGCTTATATCGGGAAAAATAATCCCGGCACGCCATGCTTTAAATCGCACGGCGTGCCGGGATTGGCTTTACAAGGGAAATTATGCTACCTTAAAAGCCATATAGGCGATTTTTTATATAAAATCACACCTTGATGAACTCTGTCACCATCTTGCCGAAAACGCTTTCGCCGTTTTCGTCGGCAGCGCCGACATACGCGCAGTGTGTGCCGCTTACAACATGTAAGTGCACCTTGTCGGAATGTCCGAAGTGACTGAGCGTTGATACCATGAGCTTTGTCTGTTCGTATCTGTTCTTCATATCATTGTCCGATACGATAATAAGCATGGGAGGATATTGACTGTCCTCGCCTATGTGATAAAGCGGTGCGGAATCATCGACGATAACTCGCCGCGTATCTATGCCCCTCTCCCGCAATACGTTAAAATGGCAGGTGGGCTGACCGGCATCGTGCACAAATCCCGCAATATCCATGGGGCTTATGCCGTGAGGCGCAAGCCACGATTTGTCAAAGCAAAGCATCTGTGAAATATATCCGCCGGCAGAGCTGCCCCCGACATATATTCCTTTGACTTTGCCGTATTTTCCAATATTTTCAAACACCCAAGCCACCGCGTCCGCCGCGTCGGAAAGGAAATCCGGGTACTTCGCGCCGGGGTACATTCTGTAATTTGCACTCACCGCGGCAATGCCGTGGGAAGTCAGATATTCAAAGAATATACGCGGACCGGATTTGCTGCCTGACGAAAGCCCGCCGCCGTGAAAATATAAAAACACCTGAAAGGAATCACATTCAGGCAAATGAACGTCAAGGCATTGCCCGGTTTCCGTATTATAACATATATCCGTTATGTTCTTCATTTCATACTCTCCCTGTCAAGCCTGTAATTTCTTACATAAAGGCATAAATCCGTACCCACCATTATTAAATTAAGAACATAAAAGAAAAGTACATACCATTTGGAGGATATCGACATCATATAAGATTCGTTCAGAAGCTTTGAGGCAATTCCGGCAATGTATCCAAAGAATATCAGGCACAAAAAGGACAGGCTTTTTCCTTTGGTAGTTCTTGCCTTGTAAGATTTTATAACATTAAGCGGCCAGGACACGCCAAAGCTGACAATCATGACAACCTCTAAAATTTCAGACATGCTTCACACCCCTTTTCTTGATTGTATTTTAGGTTTGCCGTAATGAAAATTATCAAATGAGTCAAAAGCAAATGCGGTTTGTGTTATTATAGCATAAATAACCCCGTTTCGGACGCAAAATCTGAAAAAAATGAGAAAAAAAGAAAAACCGGCAATTTTCGCAAAGAAAATTGCCGGAGGAAATCGAACGGATTCTGCACCGTATAGTGTGTATTCAGAAGTAAAATAACGCAATGAATATCTATCGGCAGGTGGTGCTTTCACTTCAAGCCGACAGCTTCGCACCGCTTTATTGCGTCAAATTTATTTCAAGAAGATATGTAAAAGGGTCTCGTACAACTTGCTTTTATAAGGCTGATAGCGCATAGGCAGGTCAAGCCAGACCTTTTTGTCAACTACCGACTTGTAATGCGAAAAAGCATCAAACCCTTCTTTGCCGTGATAGCTTCCCATACCGCTCTCTCCGACGCCGCCGAAGCCCATTTCGCTTGTGGCAAGATGTATAACAACATCGTTGATACATCCGCCGCCGTAGGAAAGCTCGGTCGTAACGGTATTTATATGTTTTTTGTCTCCCGAAAAAAGATACAAAGCTAAAGGCTTAGGTTTATTCTTAAGCTCTTTTACAACGCTTTCAAAATCATCAAATGTTATGATAGGCATAATGGGCCCGAAAATTTCCTCGCCCATAACCGCGTCCTCGGCTGTTACGCCGTCCATTACCGTAGGAGCTATTTGACAGGTTTCGGGACTTACTTCCCCGCCGAAAACAACTTTGTTACGGTCGATTAAACCGCAAAGACGCTTAAAATGCTTTTCATTTATTATCTTGCCGTAATCCTCGTTTCGGAGCGGATTTTCGCCGTACTGCCGCTTAATTTGCCGGATAACCTCTGTGACAAATTCTTCCTTTACCGAGCTTTCGCAAAGTATATAATCAGGTGCAACGCAGGTCTGACCGCAGTTGAGATATTTTCCGAATACGATTCTTTTGGCGGCGAGCTTTATATTTGCGCTTTTGTCAACAATGCACGGGCTTTTGCCGCCAAGCTCAAGAACGACAGGCGTAAGATACTCGGCGGTATGCCTTAACACCTCTTTGCCTACCGCCTGACTGCCTGTAAAGAATACGAAATCAAACTTCTGCTCAAGCAAAGCCGAGTTTTCCGCTCTGCCGCCTGTTACAACCGCAACATATTCGGGCGAGAAGCACTCGGCGATAATTTTTTCGATAATTTTGCTTGTCGCGGGGGAATACGCGCTCGGCTTTACGATTGCCGTATTGCCCGCGGATATGGCGTCCGCCAGAGGCTCCACCGTTAGAAGAAAAGGATAGTTCCACGGGCTCATAATCAGCGTGTTGCCGTATGGCGTGGGTTGCCTAAAGCTGTGTGAGGGGAACTGGGCAAGAGGTGTGTAGACCGTTTTCCTTTTGGCAAACCTTTTGGTATGGCGTATCAAATATGAGATCTCGGACAGCACAAGACCGGTTTCGCACATAAATCCTTCATATTGGCTTTTCCCAAGATCGGCGTTCAGCGCCTCGCCTATTTCATTTTCATATCTTTTTACGGCGGCGTATAACTTCCTCAGTTGTTCAATACGGAATTTAACCGGAACGGTCGCGCCGCTTTTATAATAGTTTCGCTGTTTTTCAAGCAAGGATTGTATTTCTTCAGCATTCATTTTTTTAACTCCAATCTGCAATTCGGTAATAAAAGCTTTCAAGCTCTTTTGATGTCATAAGCTTTGGAACAGGGTAGAGTGGGTTTGCCTCTTTCTCCGCGTTCCTTGCCATAATCGGAATATCCTCCGCTTTTATTCCTTCTACATTTGTTTTCTCTAATTTTATTTCTTTTATTCCTTCTATTTTTTCCGGTATGCCCATTTTACGGTTCAATTCCTTAATTGCGTTTATAAAAATTTCTGCAGCTTCCTTATCCGTTTGCTCGGCGGTGCATATTCCCGCCGCTATACCGAGCCTGTGAAGCTTTTTATAAACGGTTTCGCCGTATTCTTCAAGCACATAGGGCATAATCACCGCATTTGCAAGACCGTGCGGTGTTCCGTACTGTCCCCCAAGCGAGTGTGCAACGGCGTGAATATATCCCACATAAGATTTTGAAAAGGCAACTCCCGCTTTGTATGCGGCATGAAGCATATTTTCTCTCGCGATATGGTTTTTCCCGTCCTGATATACAGTTTCTATGTTTTCAAACACCAGCTTGACTGCGTCAAGGGCAAGACGCCTCGTTTCCTTTGTGGTAGAACGTCCTATGTATGCCTCGACCGCGTGAGTCAGCGAGTCCATACCTGTTGTTGCTGTGAGACCTTGAGGCAAAGAATATGTAAGCTCAGGGTCTAAAACGGCATAATGCGGAATCAAAGGGAAACTCATAAGCGCGTATTTATGGTGTTTTTCGCTGTCGGTTATAACCGCCGCAAGGGTTGCCTCACTTCCTGTCCCTGCCGTTGTAGGTATTGCAATCAGAGTTGGCAAAGGACGTAAAACCCTTAAAATCCCCTTCATTTGCCCTATGCTCCTTTTGGGGTATGCCGCTCTTGCTCCTACCCC
>JBJFAQ010000085.1:0-25989 GCA_051887995.1 Eubacteriales bacterium | reverse complement strand
CCGAGTGCGCGGGAGGTTTTTCTTATGTTGTCGCGGGCAAATTTTGCCGCCTCGAAAATAACGTCCTTCGTTGAGTCTTTTATCTCGGAATTGAGACCGCCCATGATTCCCGCAAGGGCAACGGGTCTTGAACCGTCGCATATGACAAGGTTGTTTTCGTTTAGAGCAAATTCCTTGCTGTCAAGAGTTACGATTTTTTCTCCGTTATGCGCACGCCTTACAACAATCTCGTTTTTGTCAAGGTCTGAGAGGTCAAACGCGTGCATCGGCTGTCCGAATTCTTTGAGAACATAGTTTGTAATATCGACTATGTTCGAGATGGAATTTATGCCTACCATGGAAAGACGGCGGCGCATCCACATAGGAGACGGGGCAATCTTTATGTCGGAGACGTAATGACCGATATAGCGCGGGCAGAGATCGGGCGCTTCGACGGTAATGCTGAAATCGAGCGGCTTTCCGTCTTCGGCATAGTCAAGCGCGGGCATGTGGAAATCCTTTTTGAGCACAGCCGCGACCTCGCGCGCAATTCCTATGATGCTCTGACAGTCGGGGCGGTTTGCCGTGATGCTGATATCGAAAATGAAGTCGTCAAGACCGACGATGGGTTTTACGTCCGCGCCGAGCGGAGCGTCATCCGGAAGCACGAGCAGTCCGTTGTATCCGCCTCCGGGGAACATGTCCTCGTTTACGCCGAGCTCAACGCCTGAGCAGAGCATTCCGTCCGAATCGACTCCGCGCAGCTTGCCTTTCTTTATTGTCGTGACGCCCTCTACCGTCACGTGGTCCTTTGCGGTCGCATAAACCGTTGCGCCGACAAGCGCGGCGGGATATCTGCCGCCGACTTTTACATTGTCCGCGCCGCAGCATATCTGAAAAGTGCCCTTGCCGCCGCAGTCAACGGTGCAGACGTGTATATGCGTGTCCGGAATAAGCTCGCAGGTCTTGACTTCGCCTACGACAACTCCCGAAATATCCTTTCCGAGCTCTATAAGCTCCTCAACCTCAAAGCCCGCCGAGAAAAGCAGCCCTTCAAGCTCTTTCGCGGAAACGTCTATGTCTACATAATCTTTAAGCCAACTGAGTGGTGCTAACATATTTCTTTGCCTCCTTAGTCTCTGAACTGCGCTGCGAATCTCGTGTCGGATTCAAACAGGGTTTTTATGTTGTTTATGCCGTATTTCAGCATGGCGATTCTTTCGACGCCGATTCCGAATGCAAATCCGGAGTATTCGTCGGGGTCGATGCCGCAGTTTTCAAGCACGTGGCGGTTGACGATGCCTGCGCCGAGCACTTCTATCCAGCCCGTGCCCTTGCAGAGCTTGCAGCCCTTGCCACCGCACTCAAAACAGCTCACGTCCACTTCCACCGACGGCTCGGTAAACGGGAAATACGACGGGCGCAGACGCGTGACAACATCCTCTCCGAAAATGCGTTTTGAGAAGGTCTCAAGCATTCCTTTAAGGTCGCAGAGCGTAATGCCTCTGTCAACGACAAGTCCTTCCATCTGCGAGAACATGGGGGAGTGAGTTGCGTCGTCGTCGGAGCGGAACACCTTGCCGGGTGACAGAATCTTTATCGGAGGTTTTTTGTTTTCCATGACGTGTATCTGACCCGCGGAGGTCTGAGTGCGGAGCAGAAATTCCTCGGAAACATAGAAGGTGTCCTGCATATCGCGCGCTGGGTGATCCTTCGGGGTGTTGAGCGCGGTAAAATTGTAATAGTCGTTTTCTATCTCTGCGCCCTCGTAAATTTCAAAGCCCATGCCGGCAAAGATGTCGATAAGCTGATTGCAGACAAGCGTATCCGGGTGGAGCGCGCCGACGCGGCTCTTTTCCGCGGGCATTGTCACATCTATCTGTTCGGCTTTGTTGCGCATGTCAAGCTCCGCGGCTTTGATTTTCGCGTCCGTCTCGTCAAAGCGCGCGCTTGCCCATTCCTTTATTTCGTTCATTATCTTGCCGAGCGCGGGACGCTCCTCTTTCGGGACGTCCTTCATTCCCCTCATGAGCAGGGCGATTTTTCCCTCTTTGTTGTCAAGGAAACTCTTGCGAAACTCATAGAGCGCCTTTGACGAATCAAAAGAGCCGATTTTCGCTTCGATTTCCTCACGTATCTCGCGGATTTTTTCTTCCATCATGATGTTTTTATCCTTTCATCTTATATTTTACAAAATAAACAAAAAAAGCCCGTCCTGTTCTCAGGACGGACGTAAAAGACCGCGGTACCACCTGAATTTCCGCTTTTTTGGCGGACAACTCTAAATGCTTTTTAACGGTAGCAGACCGCGGCGGACTACCCACGGCCAAAAACGCCGCTTCCCCCGCCGTGCTACAAGGCGAAATGCTTTTCCCGCACCGCGGCGACCGCTCACAGCCTATGGCGTTCGCTCTCTTTTCGCGATATAAGCGGAAAAGGCTGACCTTATCCACGCATTTAGGATAGAATATCACAATTTTTTTGTTTTGTCAAGTGGCGCGGGGGACTTTTTGAAGGTCCCCCAAGGGCATTTTAAGGATTTTCCTATTTTTTCTTCTTGAACCTTCTTAAAATAGCGGCGATAAAAGAGGGCGGTTTCAGAACATAAATTTTCATTTTCTTCCTCCTGTCTGCAAAGGTATGTTTTTTCTCTTCTGCGCTCAGTATATTCCCGCTTTTTTGCATGCGTTACGGCGGAAATAAAAGAATTAACATTTTTCTTTTGAAAAACCGTTGCTATAAAACCGGCTTTGTGGTAAAATAACCGTATATGAGTGCAGTTAACAATTTTAAGAAAGGCATGGACATAAAAATATGAATACCACAGAGCTGATAAAAGCCATAAACGCCGGAAAGGCGGACGAAACATTTGCCTCTCTTTACGGAAAAGAGGCAGTAGAAGCGCAGAGAGCAAGATACATAAAGGCGGCAGAGGCTTTCGCCGCGCTGTACGGTGCAGAGCGCGAGGTAAACGCATATTCCGTCGCCGGAAGAACGGAAATTTCCGGCAACCACACCGACCACAACCACGGCAGAGTAATTGCCGGCTCTCTTAGCCTTGATATAATCGCTATAGCGGCACGCTCAGACGGAACGGTAATCCGCGTCAAGAGCGAGGGCTTTGATGAGGACGTGGTAGACTATGCCGAATACTCCGAGCCTGCCGAGGACAGATTCTGCTCCTCAGCCTCCATTATCGCGGGCATGTGCGACGGAATGAAGAAAAACGGACACAAAATCGGCGGTTTTGACGCATATACGACATCAAACGTGTTAAAAGGTTCGGGAATGTCCTCCTCCGCCGCGTTTGAGGACATGATAGGAAATATCCTGAGCTATATGTATAACGACGGAAAAGTTGATAACGTCGAGATTGCGAAGCTCGCGCAGTACGCAGAGAACAAGTTCTTCGGGAAGCCCTGCGGGCTTATGGACCAGATGGCGTGCGCCGTCGGCGGAATCGTCAGCATTGACTTTGCCGACCCGTCCTCTCCCGTTATCGAAAAAATGGATTTTGACCTTTCAAAGGCGGGTTACAGCCTTTGCATCGTGAACACCGGCGGCAGCCACGCGGATCTAGGCGAGGACTATGCTTCCGTTCCGTCCGAAATGAAGGCGGTTGCGGCGGCGCTCGGCAAAGCCGTGCTGCGCGAAACGGAGGAGGATGAGGTTGTCCGCAATATTCCGCGCCTCCGCACGCTTGTGGGCGACCGGGCTATTCTTCGCGCGCTTCACTTCTTTGAGGAGAACAAGCGCGTCGACATGCAGAAGGAGGCGCTGAAGAAGGGCGATCTCGATTCCTTCCTTGCGGGCGTTACGGCGTCCGGCAGATCCAGCTTCTGCTATCTTCAGAATGTTTATACCACAAAGAATGTTTCCGAGCAGGGACTTTCTCTTGCGCTTTGCCTTGCAGACCGCTTCCTTGCGGGAAAGAAGGCGGCGTTCCGTGTTCACGGCGGCGGCTTTGCGGGCACTATTCAGGCGTTTGTGCCGACTTGCGACGCAGAGGACTTCCGCGCGGTCATGGACGGCGCTTTCGGTGAAGGCTCATGTCTGATTCTGCGCATCCGTCCCTACGGAGCGCTTCGGGTGATTTGATGAAAAAACGCGGAAAAAAGTCTGCTCTTCCCGCGGAAATACCCGCGGACAACAAGAAAAAGCCGCCGATGGGACTTCTGACGGCTCTTACGGTAAATACGGTAATTGTTTTTTCACTATACAGATTTCTTCTGTCTTTTAAGTATTTTGAAATCGTACTTATAGCTTATATGACGGTGCTCGCCGCTTTTGTGCTTGCGTTTGTCATATACAACCGCGGATTTTCGCGCAGAAATGTGACGCGGGAGATGCTTCCGGACGACATGACTGAGGAGGAAAAGGACGCGTTTATCGGGGAAGCAAAGGAGCGCCTCAGAAAATCGAAGTGGATGCTCACGGTGATACTGCCTTTTGTGTTCACCTTTGCTTTCGACGCTTTCTCGTGGCTATTTTCGGACATTTTTTCTTCGATTTTCGGGTGAAAGATGCAAAACAAGGTTTATACATTATATTCCGGCTCAAGCGGAAACGCGGTCTACTTTGACCTATGCGGTCACAAGTTCCTCATTGACGCCGGAAAGAGCGCGCGGTCTCTCTGTCAGGCGCTTGCCGATGCCGGAGGCGATATTTCCGGAATTGAAGCCATATTTATTACGCACGAGCACACCGATCATATCGGTGCGCTCGCCGTGCTTGCGAAGAGATATCATATCCCCGTTCACGTTTGCGGACGGTCGGCGTCAAAGCTCCGTTTTCTCGGAGAACACCTTGCGGGATGCCTCTGCGAGCACCCGCCTGTTTTTGAAGAGCGTATGGGCGACGTCACCGTGCGTTCGTTTGTCACGCCTCACGACAGCATGGAGAGCGTCGGATACCGTATCGAATACGCGGAGGACGGAGAAAAACTTGCGGTGGGGCTTGCCACCGACATAGGACATGTGGATAAGAGCGTGCGCGAAGGACTTTTCGGCTGCCGCGACGTAATTCTTGAATCGAATCACGACCCGGACATGCTCCTTGCAGGCTCATATCCAAGGCAACTCAAAATGAGGATACTGTCGCCGCGCGGACACCTCTCAAACCCCGACTGCGCCGCTTTTGCGGCAGAACTTTGCGGCGGGGGAACGAAAAATATTCTCCTTGCACATCTGAGCGAGGAAAACAACAACCCGTCCCTTGCGCTCTCCGAAACGCTTGCCGCCGTGGCGGACGATTCGGTGCATATAGCGGTAGCGGACAGAAATGAACCTGTGAGGCTTCTCTGATGCTTGATATAAAATTTATAACCGTCGGTACGCTGAAAGAAGCATATCTCAGAGACGCCGAGGCGGAATACGCAAAGCGCCTCGGAGGACTTTGCCGTTTTTCGGCGGTATCCTTAAAGGAAGCGCGTTTGCCCGATACTCCGTCGGAAAGAGAAATTGACGCGGCGCTTGAGGCGGAAGCAAAGGCGATACTTGCCGCTGTTCCGCAAAGGTCGTATAAAATCATGCTTTGCGTCGAGGGAAAGCAGTTTTCCTCCGAGGAGCTTGCCGTGCGCATCGAGCATCTTCAGAGCGAATACAGCACGATTTGCTTTGTCATCGGCTCGTCTTACGGACTGCATGAGAGCGTAAAAAATGCTGCGGATTTGCGTCTTTCGGTGTCAAAACTCACGTTTCCTCATCAGCTCATGCGCGTGATGCTCTCCGAGGCGGTATACCGCTGCCTAAATATAATAAAGGGAACAAAATATCATAAATAAAAACATGGAAAAATGGAACGTCAGGGGCTTCCGCATAGGGAATGCCGAAATTCCGCACGGACTTGTTCTCGCACCGATGGCGGGAGTGACAGACAGCGCATTTCGCGCCGTATGCCGCGAAAACGGCGCGGAATATACGGTGAGCGAAATGGTTTCCGCAAAGGCGCTCTGCTATGAACAGCTCTGCAAAAAGAAAAACGCGAAAGAAGTTTCCCGCACTGCGCCGCTTGCCGCGGTGAGGGTGGAGGAAAACCCGATGGCGGTGCAGATATTCGGCTCTGAGCCGCAGTATATGGCAAACGCCGCCTCGCTGATTGAAAGCGGCGAATATTTCGGGTCGGTGAGTACCGCTTCGCCCTGCGCTATTGATATAAACATGGGGTGTCCCGTGCCGAAGGTGGTTTCAAACGGCGAGGGGTGCGCTCTGATGAAGGATATCTTTCTTGCGGAAAAGATTGTGCGGGCGGTGGCGGACGCTGTACGTATTCCCGTGACCGTTAAAATCCGCGCCGGCTGGGACGAAAAAAGCATAAACGCGTCCGAGCTTGCCCGCGCCGCCGAGGCGGGAGGCGCGGCGGCAGTCTGCGTCCATGCAAGAACCAGAGCGCAGATGTACGCGCCCGGCATTGATCTTTCGGTCATTTACGATGTGAAAAAAGCGGTGAAGATACCCGTTATCGGAAACGGGGACATTTATTCTGCCGCCGACGCAAGAAGAATGACGGAGGAGACCGGCTGCGACGGCGTTGCCGTCGGGCGCGGGGCGCTCGGAAATCCGTGGATATTCGGCGAACTGCTTGCCGCCGCAAAGGGAGAGGCTTTTGAATACCCCGGAATCAGGGAGAGACTTGATACTGCCCTCCGCCAGGCAGAGGCAATGGCGGCGCAAAAGGGTGAGGACGTCGCTGTGCGCGAGGCAAGGAAGCATCTTTCGTGGTATACGAAGGGCATCTGCGGCGCGGCGGAGGCGAGAGCGCGCATAAACTGCGCCTTGTCGCTTGACGAAATGAGAAAAATTGCGAAGGAGCTTGTCGAAAAAAGCTCCGAGGACTGAAAATATATAAAGTTTCCTTGCACTTATCTTTCAGAAGGGAGGACGGACATGGCGGAAGTGCTGAGTGAGGTCGGTGCCGTCAGATACCGCGAACGTGACGACAGGCTTGCAAAGCTCGCCCTGCTCGTATCGCGCGGCGGGCGCGATGCAGAAACGGCATTTGAAGATATCGTACATATCTGCGAGAAGGGCGTATACGAGCTTGCAGTTGGAGTCACAAAAAACCGCGAGGATGCACTCGACATTTCGCAGGAGACCTTTATAAAGCTGTGGAGGTTAATGACGGAGAGCTTTCCGGAAGAACCTGTTACGGCATGGTATTCATATATTTTGCGCATGGCGCGCAACTGCACGCTGGATTTTCTGAGAAAACAGAAGATACGCCGTGTCGAGCCGCTTGTCCTTGAAGGGGAGGACGGCGAGGAAAAAGAGCTTGTGATTGCCGACGATGACGTTGCCTCCGACCCTGTGCGTTCTTACGAAAGAAAAGAGCGGATAGCGGCGGTTAGAGAGGCGATAGCGTCTCTTGACGACGATTACAGGCAGATACTTGTTTTGCGGGAAAACGAGGACTTAAGCTATCAGGAAATCAGCGAAATCATGGGGATTGAAATGGGTACTGTAAAGAGCCGCATCTTTAGGGCGAGAATGCAGGTAAAAAAATATTTGGAAGAGCGGCACTTTTTTAAATAACGTGCGTCTTATATAACGAGCTTATCGGAAAGGAGAGGAAAAATGGGCAGCGAAAATCATGAAAAAACGGACTGTGAAGAAATGTCGGAGCTTATATCCGCGTATTTTGACGGCGAACTGTCCGAAGAGGAAAACGAACGGATAAAAGCGCATCTTGAAGTCTGCGGGGAGTGCCGTGCGCTCTATTCCGAGTTTCTTGAACTTTCGGACGGCATAAAAAAGTCGTCTGAAATTCCGGACGACCTTCATGAATGCATCATGCGCGCGGTAAAAAGTGCCGAGCGGCGTCAGACGGCGCGTAAAATCAGCTTTATACGCCGTGCGGGACTTGTTTGCGCCGGCGCTGCGTGCGCCGTTCTCTGCATGGCGGTTCTGGCAAAGCCGTTCCTCTCGGACAGAAATTATACCGCGGAAGGCAAGAATGCGGAAAGAACGTTTTACAAAGCCGATGATAAAATGCAGTACGACGCGGAGGCAAATGAAGCCGACGCCATGTATTCTCTGAGTGCGGACGCATATACGGAATCGGGAAACGGTAATACCGCAAATGAGGACGCCGTACTTGACTATAATGAAGTCTCTTTGGACAATGAAGACGAACCCATGTGCATCATCAGTTATATGAAGCCGTGCAATGCCCTCACCGGAGCGTGTGGGGAAGCTGAAAAACTCATGACGGACGGCGTACAGTACAGCATGAATGTCTTAAACAACAGGTATTATGTATATCCGCTTCTGCCCGAGGACACATCGGCGCTTCGCGGAAGCCTTGACGGCCGTCCGTAAAGAGACCGCTTCGCTTATGACCGGAAAACAGGACGGCACAGATTCACGGCGCAAAGAAAGCAGGGAGGAGGCGCAGAATGCCCCCACTCCGATTACAACCTACGCTTTGTTCTATAACGGGGAATATCTGACAAATGAAATTCTGTCGGACAAAAAATTTCTGAAAATGATTGATGAAAGGCAGTAAATTGCCGTCTTTACGGCTGTTTGACGCTCCGTTTCGGAGAGGCTTTATGCTGTTATGCCGTAAGGTCATAAAAAGGCGACATTCAGGGGCTTCACTTGCTCCGGACAGAATAAAAACGCCGTCCGAAAATCTTAAAAAACATAAAACGGGCATCCGTATGCTTAAATGCCGTACGGATGCCTTATTTGTCTCCTTACAAGGTGCGAAAATTTTTATATTTCCCGTATACGTTTATACATTGACTGCATTCTTTCGTCAATATTCGCGATTTCGTCCGAACAACGGCGCATCTCCTCACATATGCCGTCCGGGATAACCTTGTCGGACTTGTAGCGCAGGTCATGCTCAAGGCTTGCCCAGAAATCCATTGCCACCGTGCGGAGCTGAACCTCCACCGTCACATATTCCGTGTGCTCGGAGAGGAAAATCGGTATCTCAAGGTCAAGGTGCAGAGAACGGTAGCCGTTGTAGTTCGGCTCTTTTATGTAGTCGGTTTTCTTGACAAGACGTATATCCGACTGGCGCAGAAGCATCTCCGCAACGCTGTATACGTCATCTATATAACAGCAGACAACACGAATACCGCCGATGTCATTAAGGTTTTTCTTTGCCGATTCGATGCTGACATCACACCCGCGGCGCAAAAGCTTTTTGACGATGCTTTCCGAGGATTTGAGGCGGCTTTCAATGTGGTGAATCGGGTTTCTCGCGTATTTTACCTTGAACTCGCCGCTCAGAACGTCGAGCTTTGTCTCAATCTCCCGTATTGCCGACGTATAGATGTGCTGAAGCATCTTCATCTCTCCGTACTTGTTGAAAAGCTCAATGGCGTCGGGGGGCATTCCTTCTGTTTTTTCTTCATTGCTCATTTTCGCTTGCCTTCCTTTCCTTTTTATCGGAACATATGTCAAAGCACAGTGCCTTTGCGTGCAATCCTTAAACTTTCCGCTTATATTTTACCATAGCGCAATCTCCCCGTCAAGAGCGGAGGGGCTTTTTTCACACGAAATTCAGAAAAGGAACATGTCGAAAAAGTTTTGCTCCGCTATTGAATTTTTATTTATAATATGTTATAATTAACACAATGTTTTTGTAAAATGCCGAAATGTTGGCAACGGAGGAATTATTTTGGAAGAATCACTGAAGTTAAGGTCGGGCGCCGTCATTTACCCGCTGAAAAAAGACGATCCCGACCTTCGCAAATATCTGACCCGCACAACGCTCTCGCAGCTCCACCTGCTTCCCGGTGGAGACCCCGTCGCGTTCCGTACAATCCCCGGCAGTGATGAAGTTGCTTTTTATTTTGACCCGCTTTTTGTGAAGGAAGCTCCGCCCGAGGCTTGGTATCAAAAGGAAACGAGCGAAAAAATGACGCTTCCGAGCGGAAACGTCATAAGCAAAATGAGCGCAAGGCGCGCGGCGGAAAACGGCTACTACTCAAAGGAACGCCTCTCGCAGATGTTCTATGACCCGATTGAGGAGCCTGTCGCATATACTGTTCGTTCGACCGGAGAGACGGTATATTTTTATGACAAGAAAACGGCGCTCAGACTTCCAATGATGTGCGTGAAGTGCGGAAAGAACGTGCGCTTCAAGCACAAACTGTGCGAAGCGTGCTATGAGGAGGACCTTGCCGTCAGACGCGCGGAGGGCGAGATACACAGAAACGCATATTACGGCATGGACCCGAAGCGCGTGCTGTTCTTTGACCTTGAGCTTACGGGCTTTTACGCACGGGACGAAATATTATCCATAAGCATTGTGAACGGCAGCGGTGAAATTGTCATGAATACCTATGTAAAGCCTGACCATACTAAAAAGTGGAAGCGCACCGAGAAGGTGCACGGCATTACCCCCGAAATGGTTGAGGACGCGCCCCTGCTCTCTGACCTTATTCCCGAAATAAAGCGTATTTTCGCAGACGCGGATCGCCTTATTGCGTACGGCGTTTCGACAGATTACAGCCATATAAAGTACATTTACGATACCGAGGAGGAGCAGGAGGCACTGCATGAGAAGGTGCGCTGCTGCGCAAATGAATTTGTAAGATACGCGCACGAAAACCGTCCCGATGTCGTGCATGCAAGTCTCAGCGACGCGATGGAGTGCCTTGAAATCGAGTGGCAGGGCGTTCCGCACAGCTCGATAGCGGACACCATTGCCTGCCGCGACGTGTGGGGAAAGCTTTTCCCGAATTACTACAAAAAGAAGCCGGCGGAAGCCTGCGCGGCTGATGAGGTCTGAGCTTTATGGCAAACACTTTTGAAAACGAGATAGGCAAACGCCGCACTTTTGCCATCATATCGCACCCGGACGCCGGAAAAACAACGCTTACGGAAAAACTCCTTTTGTACGGCGGCGTGATACAGACTGCCGGTTCTGTAAAAGGCAAGGCGTCCGACCATCATGCGGTCTCTGACTGGATGGAAATGGAGAAGCAGAGAGGAATTTCAATAACCTCCTCTGTGCTTCAGTTCAAATATAACGGATACTGCATAAATATTCTTGATACCCCCGGTCACCAGGATTTCTCAGAGGACACATACCGCACGCTTATGGCGGCGGACAGCGCCGTCATGGTCATCGACGCGGCAAAAGGTATCGAGCCGCAGACGCGCAAGCTGTTCAAGGTCTGCGCCATGCGCGACATACCGATTTTCACCTTCATAAACAAGCTCGACCATGAGGCGCGCGACCCGTTTGACCTTATCGACGAGCTTGAAAAGGAGTTTGGCATCGGAACGTATCCGATGAACTGGCCGATTGGGTGCGGGGTGAATTTTAAGGGCGTTTACGACCGTGACAAGCGGTATATTCTTTCCTTTGCCGACGCGCATAAGGGACGCGAGCGTCTCGACGCGATATCCTGTGATATAAAGGACACCGAAAAGCTCGATTCGCTTATTGGCTCGTACCAGCGGGAAGAGCTTGTCGAGCAGATTGAACTGCTCGACGGCGCGTGCTTTGATTTTGACCTTGAAAAAGTAAGGCACGGAAAGCTTAGCCCTGTGTTTTTCGGCTCGGCGCTCAACAATTTCGGCGTTGAGACTTTTCTTGAACACTTTCTTGCAATGACAACGCCCCCGCTTCCGAGAAAAACGCTCGAAGGGGAGGTAAAACCCTTTGACCCCGGATTCTCCGCCTTTGTTTTCAAAATTCAGGCGAATATGAATAAGGCGCACCGCGACCGAATTGCCTTTATGCGTATCTGCTCAGGCAAATTCGAGCGCGGAAAGGAATATTACCACGTTCAGCAGGGCAAGGAAATAAAGCTGTCTCAGCCTCAGCAGATGATGGCGCAGGAGCGCGCCGTTATTGACGAAGCATATGCGGGAGATATTATAGGCGTTTTCGACCCCGGAATTTTCGCTATCGGCGACACTGTGTGCGAAAAATCCATGAGGGTGAAATTTGAGGGCATACCCACCTTTGCACCCGAACGGTTTGCCGTTGTCGAGCAGATAGACAGCATGAAGAGAAAACAGTTTGCAAAGGGAATGAACCAGATAGCTCAGGAGGGCGCTATTCAAATGTTTTTCGAGCCGGATGCGGGCATGGAACGCGTTATTGTCGGCGTTGTCGGCGAGCTTCAGTTCGAGGTGCTTGAATCTCGTATGAAGAACGAATACGGAGTGGAGTTTATAAGACGCCCGCTCGAATGGCAGTATATAAGGCGCATTGCAAACGACATTGACCCGAAGGAGCTGGATCTTTACGAGACCGAATGGGTTCAGGACTACCGGAAGCAGAATTTTCTGCTTTTCAAAAGCGAATGGTTTATAAATAGAACGCTTGAGCATAACGAAGGTAAGCTGGAGCTTGTCGAGTTCGGCAAATGACGGATATATCTGAAAAAGTGCGCGGGGCATGCTTGCCCCGCGCACGAATGGCAGACAAAGATATAATTATGGTAAAAAATTAAAAATTTTCGCCCGCCTTTTATAAAAGGCGGCGAGAGCCGAGGCGCGTAGCCTCGGTCGCCCTCCGCGAGGGCGAAATCCCCGCTCAAATGCCGCGCACGGTAAAAATATTTCAGAACGGTTTTTTCTGCTGGCGGCACCAGATACGCATGACGAGCCGATGCGGCAAAAGCTTTGTCAGAAGCACCTGAGCACGGACGGAAAAGCCGCAGACCGAAACGTCCTTGCCTTTTTCCATGTCGCGTATGGCGCGGTCGACCACCTCGTCCGCTTCAAAATAGCGGTTGTAGTAGGTTATTGTGCTGTCGGTGACGGCGCGGTCAAAAAATTCGGTTTTCACCCATCCGGGAGAGACCGCCATGACGCGTATGCCGCGGGTGACAAGCTCGACGCCGAGCGCACGTGAAAAGCTCAGGACAAACGCCTTTGTCGCACCGTAAACATTGATATACGGCACGGGCTGGAAAGAGGAGAGAGAGTCAAGCTCAAAGATTCTTCCTCCCTTTTTCATATACGGCAGGGTGTGATATGTCACGGCGACAAGAGCTTTGGCATTAAGGTCTATCATCTCAAGCTGAGGCTCAAGCGGCATTTCGGTGAAAGTGCCGAATCTGCCGAAGCCCGCGGCGCAGACGAGAACATCAACTTGCGGTTTTTCTTCTTCAAGCAGCAAGCGGTATTTTTCGAGTGTCTCCTTGCTTGTAAGATCGAGAGAAATGACCTTTGATTTTGCCCGAAGCTCGCTACCGAGCGCCTCAAGACGGTCTGCACGGCGCGCAATGAGCCAGATTTCGTCAAAATCGTACTTTTCGTCGAGTTTTTTCGCAAAGCTGCGCCCCATTCCGGAGGACGCTCCCGTGACAACGGCAATTTTTTTCATTTTTATGTTCCTTTCGGATAAAAATTCCGGTAAATCAACCGATATTTATTGTACATAAACATATAACGTTTGTCAAGCAGAAAAGAGAGGAGGAAAGCGCATGAAAAGACTAGTGATAGGCATACTCGCACACGTTGACGCGGGAAAAACCACGCTTTCGGAAGCACTGCTTTATCATACCGGCGGCATACGTAAGATAGGCAGAGTTGACCACGGCGACGCTTTCCTTGACAATTTTCTTATGGAGCGCGAGCGCGGGATAACGATTTTCTCAAAGCAGGCACAGCTCTCTGTCGGGGACGAGACCGAGTTTGTTCTTATTGACACACCGGGGCATGCCGATTTTTCGGGAGAGACCGAGCGCACCCTGCGCGTGCTTGACTACGCCATACTTGTGGTGAGCGGCAGTGACGGCGTGCAGTCGCACACCGAAACCCTGTGGCAGCTTCTTGCAAGGTACAGAATACCTACTTTTATTTTCGTAAACAAAATGGATTTGCGCACCTCAGACAGAGATTCGCTTATGCGCTCGCTTGAGGGGCGGCTCAGCGGCGCATGCGTTGATTTTTCGCAGCAGCTCGGCGAGGAGTTTTCCGAAAAGCTTTCGATGCTTGACGAGGAACTGCTTGAAAAATTTGCCTCGGGCAAACTCACGGAGAGGGACAAAAAGGAAGCGGCGGTTCGACTTATCTCGGCGCGGCGGCTTTTTCCGGTGCTTTTCGGCTCGGCACTGCGCCTTGAGGGCATAAGTGAACTTATCTCGGCGCTCAAAGAGTATACAGCCGAGAAAAAATATCCGTCGGCTTTTGCGGCAAGGGTATACAAAATCAGCCGTGACGAGGCGGGAACGCGGCTTACCCATATGAAGATAACGGGCGGAGAACTCAAAAACAAAACTCTGCTTGACCTCGGCGGAGATATACACGAAAAGGTGGACCAGATACGCATATATTCGGGCGCTAAATTCTCGGTATGCGAGAAGGTCTGCGCAGGGCAGATATGCACTGCGGTCGGTCTTGAGCACACGTATCCCGGCGAGGGGCTCGGAGCGGAGCTTGAAGCAGAGGAAACTCTGCTTGAGCCGGTGATGACATACCGTGTCACACCGACTGACGGGTGCAGCTCCGCCGTGCTTTTCGAGAAAATGCGCAAAATAGAAGAGGAAGAGCCGCTGCTTCACGTTGTCATGAATGAACATCTTAAAGAGATACATGTGAGGCTCATGGGCGAGGTGCAGCTTGAGATTATAAGCAGACTGCTTTCGGACAGATACGGCATTTCCGTTGTCTTTGACGAGGGGAGCATTGTCTATAAGGAAACGATTGCCGCTCCCGTTGAGGGCGTCGGGCACTTTGAGCCGCTTCGCCACTATGCTGAGGTACATCTGCTGCTTGAGGCGGCGCCGCGCGGCAGTGGGCTTTCTTTTGATACGCTTTGCAGTGAAAATGTTCTCGGAAAAAACTGGCAGCGTCTGGTGCTGACGCATCTTGCGGAAAAGTGCCATATAGGCGTGCTCACAGGCTCGCCGATTACGGATATGAGAATATCGCTCCTTACAGGACGCGCACACGAGAAGCACACCGAGGGAGGAGATTTCAGACAGGCAACCTACCGCGCCGTAAGACAGGGGCTGATGCGGGCAAAGTCCTTACTGCTTGAGCCTTATTACAATTTCAGACTTGAAGTTCCGAAGGACTGCATAGGACGCGCCATGGCGGACATAACAGCGCGAGGCGGCAGTTTCGGCTTGCCTGAGCTTGATAGAGAAGGCGAAAAAATGCTCCTTTCGGGAAGCGCGGCGGTCTCATCTCTTCGCGGATATGCGGCGGAACTTGCCTCATACAGCCGCGGGCAGGGCAGATTTGTCTGCACCTTCGGAGGGTACAGGGAATGTCACAACACCGATGAAGTTGTCGCGCGCATCGGTTATAATGCGGAAGCAGATGTTGAAAACACGGCGGATTCCATTTTCTGCTCGCGCGGCACGGGGACCGTTGTCAAGTGGGACGAAGCAGAGGCGCATATGCACGTGAAAAGCCCTCTTTCCCCGAAAGAAGACGCGGAAAGCGGCGCGGAAGACGGAGGAAATGTGCGCGCGCGTTCCTATGAGGAAAATGTACTTTACGACAAAGAGCTTATTGCCATTTTTGAGCGCACATACGGTCCGATACGTCCGAGAGCACTGCCCCCGGAGCGAGTTGTGCGGGAATACGACGAAAAAAAGAAGCAAAAAGCACCGAAAGAGGGCATTTTGCTGCCGGAATATGTTCTTGTTGACGGCTACAACATAATTTTTGCGTGGGAGGATCTCAAAAAGATTGCGGAGGACAATCTGAACCTCGCAAGACAGCTCCTTATAAATATTCTCTGCAATTATCAAGGGTATGTCGGGTGCGGACTGATACTCGTGTTTGACGCATACAAGGTCTCGGGCGGCAGGGGGTCTGTTGAAAAGCACGGCGGCATACACGTGGTATATACAAAAGAGGCGGAAACTGCCGACGCATACATTGAGCGCGTGACGCTTGAAATGGGGAAGAAGTACCGTGTGCGTGTTGCGACCTCAGACAGGCTCGAACAGATAATCGTGCTCGGTCACGGAGCGACGCGGGTATCCGCGCGGGTCTTTTACGAGGAGGTATGCGAGGTCAGAGCACACATCGACGAGGAACTTGAAAAATACGGTGGGCAAAAAGACCGATTTATGTGACGGGCTTTGATGAAATTGCCAAAGTCGGAGAAATCCTCTCAATCAGCTCGGCGGGTATTGACTTTATCCGCCGACTTTTTTATAATTATAATATGAAAAAAGGCGAAAAGGACGGTCTTAAGATGGCAAAAAAGAGCGAAAGAGACACAAAGGGCAGAATAATCAACGCGGCATGGCAGCTTTTTTATAAACAGGGGTACGAAGCTACGACGATAGACGAGATTGTTGAAGCGTCACAGACCTCAAAAGGCTCTTTCTACCACTATTTCGACAGCAAGGACATGCTGCTCGGCACGCTTTCATACATGTTTGACAAAAAGTACGAGGAGCTTATGGAAACGCTAGACCCCGAAATGAACAGCTTTGACAAGCTCATGTATCTGAACCGCGAGCTGTTTTTTATGATTGAGACCGGAATACCAATGGAACTGCTCTCGCGGCTTCTGTCAACGCAGCTTGTAACGCCTGTCGAAAAGCATCTGCTTGACCGGAGAAGAACATATTACAGACTGCTGCGTGAAATAACCCTTGAGGGGCAAAACCGCGGTCAGCTCCGCGCCGATATTCCCGTCGGAGATATCGTCAAGGCGTATGCGCTCTGCGAGCGCGCGCTGATGTACGACTGGTGTCTTTGCAACGGTGAATACTCGCTTTCGCGTTACAGCGGACAGATGCTTCCGATGTTCCTTCGGGATTTTAAATGCGGAGAGTAAAAAACACGGTTTTCTTTTCGGTCGGGTTTTTATATTAAACCAAAGTCTACTTAAATATTCGTTATTTTATATGGATTTACTCGCTTGTTTTTGAGATGCAGTATGAAATAAATTCTGTTATTCAGTTCATATTGCATTTCTGCGAAAAAAGTAGTATAATGTCGCAGTAATTCAAAAAGTGAGAGGGAAAATTCATGGAAAACGCAATGGTGATCCTTGTAATTGCGGCGTATATGGTATGCGTCATTCTAATCGGGATCAGATGCTCAAAGAAAAACAAATCCTCCGAGGACTTTTATCTCGGCGGCAGAAAGCTCGGACCTTTTGTGACGGCGATGAGCGCAGAGGCATCCGATATGTCCTCGTGGCTGCTTATGGGACTGCCCGGCGTGGCGCTTCTTACCGGCGTTGCCGGAAACACCACCGGTTTTGCCGAGGCCTTCTGGACTGCCGTAGGTCTTGCGGTCGGTACATACTTTAACTGGCTTGTCGTTGCAAAGCGGATAAGAATTTATTCGGAAAAGACAAATTCCAGCACCTTTCCGTCCTTTCTTTCCGAGCGCTTCCGCGACAGAAGCGGCGCGGTTCTCGCGCTTTCGGCTGTCATCATAATCGTATTCTTCATTCCTTATACGGCGTCGGGCTTTTCCGCCATCGGAAAGCTCTTTCAGTCCCTGTTCGGAGTGGACTATCATCTCGCGCTCATTATAGGCGCGGCGATAATAGTTTTTTATACCGTCATAGGCGGCTTCCTTGCCGCGTCTACCTCTGACTTTGTTCAGTCTATCGTTATGACGATTGCCCTTGTCGTTATAGTTGCCTTCGGCGTTTCAAATGCCGGCGGATTTTCAAATGTTCTTGAAAACGTCTCGGGCACGGAAAACTATTTCAGCCTCACCGGAACCGACCATAAGAGCTACGGCGTACTGCCTATCATATCGACGCTTGCGTGGGGTCTCGGCTATTTCGGCATGCCGCACATTCTGCTTCGCTTTATGGCAATCGAAAATGAGCAAAAGCTGAAGCTGGCGCGCCGCGTAGGAACTGTTTGGGTTGTTATATCAATGGCAGTTGCCATTTTCATCGGTATCATCGGTTATTCCTTTGTCACAAACCCCGAAAACGGCATGCTGATTGAAACCGAGGGCTTTGATGCAGAGCGTGTCATCATCTATATGTCTCAGGCAATATCAAAGCTCGGCGTGCTTCCGGCGCTTGTGGCGGGCGTTATTCTCGCGGGAATACTTGCGTCCATCATGTCAACGGCTGACTCTCAGCTCCTTGCCGCCTCCTCCTCCGTTTCCGAAAATATTGTGAAGAGATTTTTCTTTAAAAACATGAATAGCAAAACTCAGATGCTTGTTGCGAGACTGACGGTTCTTGCCATTTCCCTTGTCGCCGTTGCCCTCGTCTGGAATCCGAAAAGTTCGGTATTTAGCGTGGTTTCCTTCGCCTGGGCGGGCTTCGGCGCGGCGTTCGGACCGCTTGTGCTCTGCGCTCTATTCTGGAAACGCACAAACAAGTTCGGCGCGGTTGCCGGAATCATCGGCGGCGGTGTTACGGTATTCGTCTGGAAGTATGCAGTGCGTCCTCTCGGCGGTGTGTTTGACATTTATGAGCTTCTGCCCGCTTTCATTGTCTCTCTTGTTCTTATCGTTGCCGTGAGCCTCCTGACGCCAAAGCCCGAAAAGGAGATAACCGACGAATTTGAAGCCGTAAAAGCGGCAAAATAACGTTTGACGGGGATATCAAAACCGTCTTATGCATCACATAAAAAATTCTCCGATTTTTCGGAGAATTTTTTTGCTTTTTTCACAATATTGTGTTAAAATAAAACAAGATAAAATTTGTGTGTACATAAAAGGAACAGAAGATGGGAAAATTTATTGTAATAGACGGACTTGACGGCTCCGGAAAGGGCACTCAGTCGGAAAGACTGAAAGCGAGACTTGAAAAAGAGGGCAGAAAGGTTCGACTGCTTTCTTTTCCGATGTATGAGTCGGACAGCAGCTTTCTTGTGCGTATGTATCTTGACGGAGCGCTCGGCGCACATCCCGAAGATACAAACGCATATGCAGCATCGTCGTTTTTTGCCGCCGACAGGTATATAAGCTACCGCACCGATTGGAAAAAGGACATTGACGACCCGGAAACCGTCGTCATTGCCAACCGTTTTACCACGGCAAACGCGGTTCACCAGCTTTCAAAGATGCCCCGCGGCGACTGGGACGAATTTCTTTCCTGGCTTTGGGATTATGAGTACAACCGGCTCGGCGTTCCGCGCCCCGACCTTGTTATATACCTTGAAATGACGCCCGAAATTTCGATGTCTCTTGTCAGCCGACGCTCTGATGAAACAGGACAGAAGAAGGATATACATGAGCTTGACCGCGACTATATGAAAAACAGCTACGAGGCGGCGCTCTACTCGTCCGAAAAGCTCGGCTGGACGAGAATCAGATGCTTTGAGGACGGAAAACCGCTTTCACGCGATGCGATTGAAGCGCTTATCGCGGAAAAGGTGAATACTTTGCTTTGCTGAGAAAGGAGAATCTGCAATGAAAAAAATTATTCTTGTGCTTATGCTGCTCGCGGCAGCACTTTTGACCGTCTCCTGCGGAAGCTCCCCTGCCGCTGAAAACGAAGGCGAGAGCCGCGTGGAGTCATCGTCCGATTTGACCATATCGCTTGATGCTGTCGATGCAAGTATTGTCTTTGACGGAGACAGCGTATCTGTTTCTCCGAAGACGGACGCGGTTTTTGTCACAGGTACGACTGTCACGCTGAAAAATCCCGGAAAATACACGCTTTCCGGCACGCTTTCGGACGGTCAGATTATCGTTGATGCTTCTAAGGAGCACGAAGTTGAGCTTGTGTTTAACGGAGTTTCACTTTCATGCGGCACATCTGCGCCCGTTTATATAAAAAGCTGTGACAAAACTACGATTACCCTTGCGGACGGAACGGAAAACACCCTTACCGACGCATCAAAATATGTTTTTGAGGACGGCGCGACAAAGCCGAACGCCTGCCTTTACAGCAAGGACGACCTCACGATAGAGGGCGGAGGCTCGCTTAATATAAACGCTTTTTACAACAACGGAATTGCCTCAAGCAATGACGTCAGGATAAAGGGCGGAATTATAACCGTAAGCGCGGTGAACAACGCAATAAAGGGCGGCGACAGTGTTTCGATTACCGGCGGCAAAATAACTATTACGGCGTGCGACGACGGCATAAAATCCGACAACGAGACCGAAGCCGAGCGCGGATTTGTCTATATCGAAGACGCGGAGATTGACATTACCGCGGATGATGACGCGATACAGGCAGTGACGAGCGTAACCGTCGTCAGCGGCAGTATTACGGTACACGCCGGAGGAAAGACCGTAAACTGCGACGGAGACGTAAACACAGCGGACGGGGTTATTACCGAAAAATAAAAGAAAGGCAAGTAAAATCATGGGAAACGATATTTGTGTTTCTGTTATAAAGTATGCAAAGAAGATATGCTCGGAGCTTAAAAAGCCGGTCATTCGCCAGCGTGTTTCGTACCGCGCGTCTCTCCTTCCGGGTAGGGAGGAAAACAAAGGCAGACGCACGCTTGTCAGCGCCACATGGAAAAACGACATTGACCTTTTGCATGCGGGCGCGGCGCTTCTGCTTGCTCTGATGCTTATAAAAAGACTGATAAAGATGATGTTCTGATGCTTTTTCGGGGGGCAATGAGCTCTTTGCCCCCTGAGAGGGTTTTCTGTCACGCAAAAAACTTCGGAAAGGGCACTTGAATCTATGGAAATCATTACCGATGCGGAATTTCGAAGGCAAATTAAAGCCGCACCGCGTACCGGGTATCTTTTTTACGGCGATGAGGACTACCTTAAAACCCACGCGGTGTCTCTTGCCGTAAGCGCAATATCTCCGGAGCCGGCGTTCTCTTTTTTCAATGAGTTTCGCATGGATTACGCCGATTACACCCCTGCGCGCCTTGCCGAAACGCTCATGCCCTTGCCTATGCAGGCGGAGCGGAAAATAATTATCCTCACGGGATTCGATTTCGGGGCGCTCAGAGCGTCTGAGACAGACGAGCTTTGCTCGGTGCTTTCCATGCTATCGGAATACGACTATAACACCGTTATTCTGAGCGTCGCGGCGGGCTGTATCGACGAAGGCTATTCTGCGTCGCGTCCGTCGGCGATTCTGACAAAGCTTGGCGAGTATCTGATGCCCGTCCGATTTGAAAAAAGTACCGCTTCAAAGCTTTGCGTATGGGCGGGAAAACATTTTGAGCACGGCGGCGTGAGGATTTCGGACAAGACGCTTTCCTTTTTCGTTCAGTACTGCGGAAGCGATATGTACCGCCTTGCCGGGGAAATTGACAAGCTGTGCGCCTATGTGAAATACGAGCAGCGAAGTGAAGTCACGGAGGACGATATCCGAAACGTTTCGGTGGCGGATACCGAATATGATTCCTTCGCTTTTGCCAATGCCGTAATGGAGGGCAGAAGCTCGGACGCCATCGCCGTGCTCGACTTTCTGCGCTTTAAGCGCACAGACCCGCTTATCCTGCTCGGAGATGTTGCAAGAACCTTCTGCGACCTTCTCATGGTAAAAAGGCTCACGGACGACGGAATGTCGCCTGCCGACATGGGAAAAGCGAAGCTCATGAACGAATACCGCGCAAAAATATACGCAAGGCAGGCCTTGCGCGTCTCATACGAGCAGCTTTACCGCAATATAGAGCTGTGCGTCGAAGCCGACCGAAAGCTGAAGCTCTCACCGCAGGGATATTCCGCACTTGAAATACTTATTTGCTCCGGTTAAAACACATAAATAAAAGAATCCGCAGTCCGTTCACACAGACTGCGGATTCTTTATGTTTTTTAATCGAAAACGCGGATGTAATCGACAACAAATGTGTCTCCAATCGCGTCGATGGCTTCTTGTGTCGGCTTGTGACCGTCCTTGCGGTATCCGATAGGCTCTGTTGAAATCAGAATAAATTCCGGGCAATGTGAGACGTATTCCTCGATTTTGCCGTCTTCTTTTCCGTCAACATAGAAGGTGTAGCCGGTTTCGTCCCATTTCATGCCGAAACGGTGGAAAACACTTGTGTCAAGACCTTGAACGCCGCCGACATTCAGGAGTTTCTTGTCAAGACCGTAGCCTCCGGTGAAAACATTGTGCTTTGCGATGTTTCCGGGGGAAAAGCTCTCCATGATGTCGATTTCCGAGCCTGTTACAGCCGGGTCAAGGGAAGCTCCGATTATCGGGGACTGCACCCAGAACGCGCTCCACCAGCCGGGTTTTTGCTGGAGACGGCAGCGACATTCAAAATATCCGAATTTTTTCGTATAAAGATTTTCGTGGAGCTTGCCTACTGTCCACTGGAGCGCGTCGGTGCCGAAGCGTGTCTCGACAAGAGGCTGATCCATGAAGTTGAAGCCGGTCTGGAGCTGAGCGCTGACAGGGCGCCCGTCCTCTTCGATAAGGGTAAAGACGAGATTTCCTTTTCCGTCAAGCTCTACGCCGTTTTTTGTCCACGCAGGCCATTCCATGCCCATCATGGAGGTGCGGTTTGCCCATTTTGTGCGGTCTATTTCCGTTCCGTCAAATTCGTCCGACCAGACGAGCTGCCAGTCTTTGCCCTCGGGCACAAGACTGCTTTCGTGTTTGTCTACCTTATATTCTTTCATTTTTTTATATCCTTTTCTTTATTTTATTTCTCCGGAATAATGGGGTAAAGCTGAATCATGTTGCCGCCGTCAACGACAAGCTCAGCTCCCGTTGTGTTGCGAGACTGGTCAGAGCCGAGATACCATGCCGCGTTTGCAATGTCCTCAAACGATGCAATATCTCCGATGGGAGTGTAGTTTGAGGGGGCGTGGCGGCAGTCGTTGTAGTTGTTTTCCCAGCGGTCGGTTTTTATCATTCCGGGAAGAACACAGTTTGAGCGGATATTGTACTTGCCGAGGTCTACTGCAAGCGTGCGGGAAAGCCCTAACATGCCGCCCTTCGATGTGCTGTACGCGCTGCGGTCGGGAATTGCGCGGTATGCGGTGTTGGAATTGATGAATACTATCGCTCCTCCGCCCTTTTCCTTCATCATCAGCGCCGCCTGGCGTACAATCATAAAGTTCCAGATGACGTTTGTGTAAATTACCTCTTTATAGGCTTCGATGTCAACCGTGAGCGTGTCCTGAGCAATGCCGAGATTTGCGGAGTTGCAGCAGACGGTATCAATAAGGTACCCTTTCGCGCGTATATCGGCGAAAACTGCTTTGACTTCCTCTTCGCCGCCGACGGGAAGAGCGTAGCCGTATGCATGTATGCCCGGAACTTCCGATTCGAGCTTTGCGGCTGCCTCCTTTGCACGGCTTTCCTCACGGCTTGTGATAAATACGTCATATCCTTCCGTTGCGAAGCGCTTTGCTATGGCATAGCCTGTTCCTTTCGTCGCACCGGTAATAAAAAGTGATTTGTTCATTGTTTTTTCTCCTCTCATGTCTTGATTTCAGAAAAAAATGTAGTATACTTAAGAGTATAATAGATAATTCAGGGCATTTCTATAAAAATCAAGCTCTGTTTTTTAGAAATCATGTTTTTTTGGAGATTGAAAAATGTATTCGATACTTAAAAGCGTCGGGTATTTCGACAGCAAGCTGAAATTTCCGGGAATAGAGATTACGAAAAAGCGCGTTGCGACCTGCTATGAAATCGAGCTTTTCCTTGAGGACGGAACCGAATCTTATCTTGACGGCGAGCCGTACATACGCGAAAAATATAAAGTTATGTGCGTAAGACCCGGTACAGAGCGGTACAGTCATCTTCATTTCAGCGCGTTTTACCTTCGCTTGAGCCTGCCCGAGGCAGAAAGCGAAAAGACCGAGGAAACCGAACGCATACGCAGAGTTCTCGATTCGCTTCCGCGGTATATGAGCGTTGAAAATCCGCTCGAATATATTTCTGTATATCAGAATCTGATACGTCTCGACCTTGAGCCGAGCACGATAGAGGTGTCGGAAAGAGGAAGATTTGTCGAAGGTGAATTTGTACCGAATCTCAACCCGGCGGAGGGAGACGTGTTTCTGCTCGAGAGCGAGCTTTATAAATTTTTCTGCCTGCTCGTGCGCGACACCTCGCGCCATGAGCGTCGTAAGCAGGCGTCGGATAAGAGACATTTCCGCATTGTCAGCGACGCGCTGAGATTCATTGATGAGAATTTTTCCGAGCCAATCTGCCTTGAGAGTATTTCCGCCGCCGTTTATCTTAGCCCTGCGTATTTTCAGCGGATTTTCACGGAAATTATGCGCAAATCTCCGAGCAGATACCTTGTCGAAAAGCGCGTCAGCCACGCAAGACTGCTTTTAACTTCCTCAAACATTCCGATGACGGAGATAGCTCAGAAATGCGGTTTTTCTTCTCAGTCATATTTCAATTACGTTTTCAAACGCGAGGTCGGCGTCTGCCCGGGTAAATACCGCGCCGAATCGCAAAACTACTATTAAATGAAGAAAGCCTTTCCACGTGCGGGGAAGGCTTTCGGCGCTTTTTTTGCGAGGCTTTGCCAAAGAAACTTTTTGAAAAAAGTTTCTTTGGAATCTTCAAAAACTTTTAAAATGTCTTTTTCCGAGCGCCCTGCCGAACCCAAATTTAAAATTTTCGCCCGACTTTTTTAAAAGGCGGCGCCAGCCGAGGCGCGGAGCCTCGGTCGCGCTCCGCAGAGCGCGAAACCTTCTTTCGGCGCTTTCTTTTTGCTAAGCTTTTTCTTTGCGCCTGCATCGCCAAAGAAAAAGCGGCTTCGGACTTCACGTGATTTCACGCCGCGCTTCTTTTAAAAGAAGTTGTCAGTAACAAAAAGCCTTCCCCGACGGGGAAGGCTCTGCTTTTTTTATCATTGAATAAAGCGCTCAGAATCTTTTTTCTATCATCGGAAGCAGCGATTTTGAAACCGCAACTCCGACTACCATACATACCGCCGCCTCGATGAGAGCGTTTGCGGTGACAAGGTAGAGAATTATGTCGATGACGGTATCTCCGAGAACAGAGAGCGAACCCGAGCCGTAAAAACACAGTATAAGAAGCGATACAAAAAGAATCGTGTTCAGCGCGGCGCAGGAAAATGATGAAAGCGAATATGTAAATACGTTTCTTTTCTCCTTTGGAAACGCGCGGAAAATAAGTCCGGGTATAAGTCCGCAAAGCACGCGGGGAAGCATACATACAATAAACATGTATATGGGGTTTACTGCAAGCAGTGCAGTACCGAATGCGTCCATTCCGAAGCACTGAAGAAAGCTAGTCAGACCGAAAACGGCGCCGAGAATCGCTCCGGCGGCAGGTCCGACGGCAATTGCGCCCACTGCAACGGGAATCGGAATAAATGTGATAGAAAGAGGTCCGATTCGGAGATATCCGATCGGCGTAAACGCCATCAGAATTATAATGGCGGCAAAAATCGCGGTCTCCGTCATTTTTCTGATGCTGTTTTTGTCTTTTTCCATAGTGTACCTCCGCAAGTTGTTTCAGTGGGGGAAATGCCAAAGACATAGGTATTTCCCCCGCTTTTAATACTTTTATTATAAATTTGCGGTCGGATTTTGTCAACGGTAAAAATGACGAAATAAAGCAATTTTTAAATAGATTTTAGTCAAATTTTTCAAAAAAATGCCTTGAGCGCGGGTGAAAGTTTGTATATAAGCCTTGAATCCTCGCTCGTTTTACAGAAGTAGTATCCATCCTCGTCTGCCGAGCCGAGCAGAAGCGTGTATTCCTCCGTGCGTTCAAGATAACCGCCGGATGCGCCGTCGGCTTCGGTTTCCTCCCGCACGGTGTATCTGACCGTAAGCACGGAGGGGGCGTCAAACCCGAAATTCGAGCTGTCCGCCTCGGTATATCCCGCAAGAAGCGAAAAGTCAAGCTCTCCGAGGTCGCAGGCAAGCTCGTAGAAATCGGCATATGAATAGTCCGATGTCACGCCGCCTTCAGTGATATATGCCTTGTGCTCATATATGATGCCGCCGTCCTCGTCTTTTTCTCCGGAATCAATCTGCTCTGCGGAATAAGTGACTTCACTGCCGTCGCTTTGCCTTAGCGAGACGGAGGTTATCATATCCGCATCAATAACTGCGGCCTCCTCTTTGACAATCAGGTCGGAAAGCTCACAGTCAAAGGCACTGTATGCGTCGGAGCTTACAAGAAACACAAGTCTTTTGGCATCGTGCGAGCAGAAGTAGTATGCCGATACGGAGCTATTGTAATTTCCGAAATAAAATACTTTTTTCT